>JAGWKJ010000249.1 GCA_028865375.1 Hyphomicrobiales bacterium
GTGCGCCGGCTTGTGGCGGCCTCGGTCGCGGACCTAGGTTGGCGCGGCTTCTCCTCGGACCTTCCCGCATGACCGTGATCGGCGCCGCGCCCACGACGACGCAAGGCGCGCCCGGCTTCGCGCCGCGCTATCGGCGGCGGCTGTGGAGCGTGCGGCATGCGCGCGGCCTCGCCGCGCTCTATCGCGCCTTCGAGCGGTCGTTGCGTGCGGCCGCGCCGCTCGTGGCGCGTATCGGCGCCGGGCGGCTGGAGCGCCCGGTGGCGGCAGTCGAACGCCGCGTGAAGGGCGCGTTGTTCGACTGCAAGATGTGCGGGCAATGCGTGCTGTCGCGGACCGGCCTGTCCTGCCCGACCAATTGTCCCAAGGGCCTGCGCAACGGGCCATGCGGCGGCGTGCGCGCCGATGGCGCCTGCGAGGTCGTGGCCGACATGCCCTGCGTCTGGGTGCAGGCCTTCGACGGCGCGCGACGGATCGACGGCGCAGGCGCCTCGATCCCGCCGCTTCCCCCGGTCGACAATCGCCTGCTCGGCCGTTCGTCGTGGCTGGCGGTGGCGCGCGACGCCACGACGGCGGCGCCATGACGGCGCCCGCCCCCCATCCCCACGACGTCGGCGCCGACCCCGCCGCGCCGCTGGTCGATCTGCCCGGCCACACCTCGCGCGGCCGGCTGGAGCGCGTGTTGCGGCGCGGAGAGTTCGCCGTGACCGCCGAGCTCAACCCGCCCGATTCCGCGCGCGCCGAGGACGTCGAGGCCGCCGTCGCGCCGTTCGAGGGTTGGGTCGACGCGGTCAACGCCACCGACGGTTCGGGCGCGAACTGCCACATGTCGAGCGTGGCGATCTGCGCGCTGCTGACGCGGATCGGCTATTCGCCCGTGCTGCAAATCTCCTGCCGCGACCACAACCGGATCGCCATCCAGGGCAACGTGCTCGGCGCCGCCGCGCTGGGCGTGGCCAACGTGCTTTGCCTGTCGGGCGACGGCGTGCAGGCGGGCGACCATCCGCAGGCCAAGCCGGTGTTCGACCTCGATTCGGTGTCGCTGCTGGGCGTCGTGAAGCGGATGCGCGACGAGGGCCGCTACCAATCCGGCCGCGCCATCACCACGCCGCCCCGCCTGTTCCTCGGCGCGGCGGAGAACCCGTTCGCGCCGCCCCATGAATATCGCGCGCTGCGGATGGCCAAGAAGGTCGACGCGGGCGCGCAATTCGTGCAGACGCAATATTGCTTCGACCTGCCGGCGCTGCGGCGATTCCTCGCCGTGGCCCGCGACCTCGGATTGGACGAGCGCTGCTTCCTGCTGGTGGGCGTCGGGCCGCTCGCCTCGGCCAAGTCCGCGCGCTGGATGCGCGCGCACGTGCCCGGCGTCCACGTGCCCGACGCGGTGATCGCCAGGCTCGAAGGCGCCGCCGACCAGAAGGCCGAGGGGCTCAAGATCTGCGTCGAGACGATCCAAGCCCTGCGCGAGGAAAAGGGCGTGGCCGGCGTCCACGTGATGGCCTATCGACAGGAGCGCTTCGTCGCGCGCATCGTGGAGGAATCCGGCGTGCTGCGCGGCCGCGCGCCGTGGCGGCCGTCGTTCACGCCGAGACCCGGCGGAGAGGGGATCCAGTGACCGAGACCAGGCTGCATTCGGCGACGCGCGAGGCCGTCATCGGCTTCGAGCGCCCGTTCACGATGATCGGGGAGCGCATCAACCCGACGGGGCGCAAGCTGCTGGCGGCCGAGATGGCGGCCGGCGACTATTCGCGCGTCGCCGCCGAGGCCGCCGCGCAGGTCGCGGCGGGCGCGCAGATGCTCGACGTCAACGCGGGAATCCCGCTCGCCGACGAGCCGCGCATCCTGGCCGAATGCATCCGGCTCGTGCAGGCGACCGTCGACGTGCCGCTGTCGATCGATTCCTCGATCGTCGAGGCGCTCGAAGCCGGTCTGGCCGTCTACCAAGGCAAGGCGCTCGTCAATTCGGTGACCGGCGAGGAAGAGCGGCTGGAGCGCGTGCTGCCCCTCGTGAAGAAGCACGGCGCCGCGGTGATCGCGATCTCCAACGACGAGACCGGCATTTCCGAGGACCCGGACGTGCGCTTCGCGGTCGCCAAGAAAATCGTGGAGCGCGCGGCCGACCACGGCATCAAGCGCGAGGACGTCGTGGTCGATCCGCTCGTGATGCCGGTCGGCGCGCTCGGCGACGCCGGCCGCCAGCTGATCCGCCTGCTGCGCCGCCTGCGCGAGGAACTGAAGGTCAACACGACCTGCGGCGCCTCGAACTTCTCGTTCGGCCTGCCCAACCGGCGCGGGCTGGCCGCCGCCTTCCTGCCCACGATGATCGGCGCCGGCATGACCTCGGCGATCATGAACCCGCTGCACGAGGAAGACGTGCGCGCCGTGATGGGCGCCAACGTCGTCATGGGCGCCGACGCCAATTGCGCGGCGTGGATCGCAAAATACCGCGAACCGCCGGCGGAGGGAGAAGCCAACCGCCGCGACGGCCGGAGGCGCGGGCGGCCCGAACGCCCGCGCGCCGACGGCGCGGAACCGGCCGCGGCCACGGGCGAAACCGGCGCCGCGGGCGCGTGAAGACAATCGGACACGGACGGTCGAGATGAGAACGCATGCGCGCGCGGTGGTGATCGGCGGCGGGGTCGTGGGCGTCTCGACGCTCTACCACCTCGTCAAGAAGGGCTGGGCCGACAGCGTGCTCGTCGAGCGCAAGGAGCTGACGTCGGGCTCGACGTGGCACGCCGCGGGCTTGCTGCCGTTGTTCAACCTCAGCTATTCGGTCGGCCAGCTGCACAAATATTCCGTCGCGCTCTATGGCCGGCTCGGCGCCGAGACGGGGCTCGACGTGGGCCTGCGCATCGTGTCGAACATCCGCCTCGCGCGCACCGCCGACCGCATGGACGAATACCGCGCCTATGCGGCGGTGGCCGCCACCATCGGCGTGCGCGTCGATTTCCTGACGCCGGAGCAGGTGAAGGAAGTCTGGCCGCTCTGCGAGACCGGCGGGCTGATCGGCGCGATCCGCCACCCCGACGACGGCTACGTGCAGCCTGCCGACCTCACCCAGGCGCTCGCCAAGGGCGCTCGCGATGGCGGCGGAGAGATCAATCGCAACACGACCGTGACCGCGATCGCGCGCCTGCCCTCGGGCGAATGGAAGGTGACGACCGACAAGGGCGAGATCGTCTGCGAGCACGTCGTCTCCGCGACCGGCAATTTCGCCCGCCGTACGGGCGCGATGGTCGGGCTCGACGTGCCCGTGCTGCCGGTGCAGCACCAATACATCGTCACCGAGGCGCATCCCGCCATCCAGGCGCGGCGCGCGCGGGGCCTGCCCGAGATGGGCGTGCTGCGCGAATCGGATTCCTCGTGGTACATGCGCGAGGAGGCCGGCGGCCTGTTGCTCGGCCCCTACGAGGTCGGCGCGCCGGCCTGTTACCTCGACGGCCCGTCGGCCGACAGCGAATACGAGCTGTTCCAGGAGGATCTCGACCGCCTCGCCCCGCACGTCGAGACCGCGATCGCGCGCGTTCCCGCCTTCGGCGAAGCTGGCGTGAAGAAGGTCTACAACGGCGCCATCGCCTACACGCCCGACGGCAACCCGATCGTCGGCCCGGCGCCGGGCCTGAAGAATTTCTGGCTCAACGAGGGCCATTCG
>JAGWKJ010000014.1 GCA_028865375.1 Hyphomicrobiales bacterium
CGTCGAGCGCGATGTTGGCGGCGATGGCCCGCTCCCAGCGCGCGCCGTTGGCGAGCAGCCGCTCCTTGTCGTAGAACAGCTCCTCGCGCGTCTCGGCGGCGAACTCGGCGTTGGGTCCCTCGACGATGGCGTCGACCGGGCACGCCTCTTGGCAGAAGCCGCAATAGATGCACTTGGTCATGTCGATGTCGTAGCGCGTGGTGCGGCGCGTGCCGTCGTTGCCGCGCGGCGCCGCCTCGATGGTGATCGCCTGCGCCGGGCAGATCGCCTCGCACAGCTTGCATGCGATGCAGCGTTCCTCCCCGTTGGGGTAGCGGCGCAGCGCGTGCTCGCCTCGGAAGCGCGGCGATTGCGGCCCCTTCTCGTGGGGATAGTTCAGCGTCGCCTTCGGCTTGAAGAAATAACGCATCGACAGCGCGAACGCGCCGACGAACTCCTTCAGCAGGAGCGATCGCGCGGCGGCGCCCAGCCGCGTCGCGCCGGAGGCCGTCGAACTCATCTCGCCCCCCATCCGGTGAACTGCAGCACGGCGGCCACCGCGACCACCATGAACAGCGAGATCGGCAGGAACACCTTCCAGCCGAGCCGCATCAGCTGGTCGTAGCGGTAGCGCGGCACGAAGGCCTTAACCATCGCGAACATGAAGAACACCGCCGACGCCTTCAGCGCGAACCAGATCGCGCCCGGCACCCACGTGAAGGGCGCGAACGGGACCGGCGGCAGCCAGCCGCCGAGGAACAGGATCGTCGTCATCGCGCACATCGAGATGATGGCGACGTATTCGCCGAGGAAGAACAGCAGGAACGGCCCGGCGGAATATTCCACCATGAAGCCCGCCACCAGCTCGCTCTCCGCCTCCACGAGGTCGAACGGCGGCCGGTTGGTCTCCGCCAGCGCGGATATGAAGAAGATGACGAACATCGGGAACAGCGGCAGCCAGTACCAGCCCAGCAACCCGAACCGCGTGTCCTGCGCGCGCACCACGTCGCCGAGGTTGAGCGAGCCCGCGCACAGCAGCACGGTGACGATGACGAAGCCGATCGAGACCTCGTAGCTCACCATCTGCGCCGCCGAGCGCAGCGCGGAGAGGAACGGGTATTTCGAGTTCGACGCCCAGCCCGCCATGATGACGCCGTAGACCTGCAGCGACGAGATGGCGAATATGTAAAGCACGCCGACGTTGAGGTTCGACACCGCCCAGCCCGGCGAGATCGGGATCACCGCCCAGGCGGCCAGCGCCAGCGTCGCCGTCACCAGCGGCGCCAGCAGGAACACGCCCTTGTTGGCGCCCGCCGGGATCACCGGCTCCTTGACCAGGAACTTCGTCAGGTCGGCGAAGCTCTGCAGCAGGCCCCACGGCCCCACCACGTTGGGCCCGCGGCGCAGCTGCACCGCCGCCCAGATCTTGCGGTCGGCGTAGAGGACGTAGGCGATGTAGACGAGCAGCACCACGAGCGTGGCGAGGCTCTTGATCGCCACGACCAGCGCCGCCAGCGCCCAGGATTGCGTGAGGCCGGTTTCCATCGTCACTCCGCGGCGAAGCGTTGCGGCGCGCGCGCCAGCGCGGCGCATTCGGCCATCGTGGCGGAGGCGCGCGCGATCGGGTTGGTCAGGTGGTATTCGTCCACCGCCGAGGCGAAGGGCGCCGAGGACGGCGCGCCCCCGGCCGCGGCGAGCGCGACGATCGCCGCGCCGTCGGCGGGAGTGACCGCGTCGACGGCGCCGAGGTGCGGATGGGCCGCGCGCATGGCCGCGCGCAGCGCCGCCGGCGTATCGTACGGGAGCTTGGCGCCGATCGCGTCCGACAGCGCGCGCAGGATCGCCCAGTCCTCGCGTGCGTCGCCCGGCGGGAACGCGGCGCGCTCGGCGAAGCGCGGGCGGCCTTCGGTGTTGACGTAGGTGCCCGTCTTCTCGACGTAGGCGGCGCCGGGCAGGATGACGTCGGCGCGGTGCGCGCCGCGGTCGCCGTGCGTGCCGACGTAGACGACGAAGGCGCCAAGCGCGACGTCGATCTCGTCGGCGCCGAGGTTGAACAGCAGGTCGAGCGCGCCGGCCTTCGCCATCGAGGGCGCGTCGAGCCCGCCCTCGCCCGGCACGAAGCCGACGTCGAACCCGCCCACCCGCGAGGCGGCGCAATGCAGCACGTTGAAGCCGTTCCAGCCGTCCTTCACGACGCCCAGCGAAGTCGCGGCGCGCGCGGCCATGGCGAGGATCGCCTCGCCGTCGGGCCGCGCGAAGGCGCCGGCGCCGAAGATCAGCATCGGCGCGGCCTTCGCCGGCGGCGGGTGGTCGACGAAGCGGGCCAGCGATTCCGGCCCCGCACCGAGATAATTGTATGCCCACGTCAGGTCGGCCTGCGGGCCGACGACGCCAGCCAGCAGGTCGCCCCTCAGCCAGCGCCTGCGGATGCGCGCGTTGAGCACGGGCGCCTCGCGGCGCGGGTTCGAGCCCACCACCATGATCGCGTCGGCGCGGTCGATGCCCGCGACCGTCGAATTGAAGAGATAGGAGGCGCGACCGAACTTCGGATGCAGCTTCGAGCCGTCCTGCCGGCAATCCAAGTTGGGCGAGCCGAGCAGATCCATCAGCGCCTTCAGCGCGAACATCTCCTCGGTCGCGCAGAGGTCGCCCGCGATCGCGCCGATCCGCGCCGGGGCGAGGCCCTTGGCCTTGGCGGCGATCGCGGCGAAGGCCTGCGCCCAGCTCGCCGGCGCCAGACGGCCGTCCTTGCGGACGTAGGGCCGGTCGAGGCGCTGCGTGCGCAGGCCGTCGACGACGTGACGCGCCTTGTCGGAAATCCATTCCTCGTTCACCGCCTCGTCGAGGCGGGGCAGGATGCGCACGGTCTCGCGGCCTCGCGTGTCGATGCGGATCGCGGAGCCGAGCGCGTCCATGACGTCGACGCCGTCGGTCTTGGTCAGTTCCCAAGGCCTTGCCTTGAACGCGCCGGGCTTGGCGGTCAGCGCGCCCACGGGGCACAGGTCGACGAGGTTGCCCTGGAGTTCGGAGGTCATCGCCCGTTCGAGATAGGTCGTGATCTCCATGTCCTCGCCGCGACCGATCGCGCCGAGTTCGGCGACGCCGGCCACCTCGGTCGAGAATCGGACGCAGCGCGTGCAATGGATGCAACGGTTCATCGACGTCTTGACGAGCGCGCCGATGTACTTGTCCTCGACCGCGCGCTTGTTCTCGCCGTAGCGCGAGGCGTCGATGCCGTAGCCCATCGCCTGGTCCTGCAGGTCGCATTCGCCGCCCTGGTCGCAGATCGGGCAGTCGAGCGGATGGTTGACGAGCAGGAATTCCATCACGCCGGCGCGCGCCTTGCGCACCATCGGCGAATTGGTCAGCACAACGGGGGGCTCGCCGGCGGGGCCCGGCCGCAGGTCCTTGACCGCCATCGCGCAGGAGGCGGTCGGCTTGGGCGGGCCGCCCTTCACCTCGACGAGGCACATGCGGCAATTGCCGGCCACCGAGAGCCGCTCGTGGAAGCAGAATCGCGGGATCTCGGCGCCCGCCTGCTCGCAGGCCTGCAACAGCGTCAGGTCCGGCGACACGTCGAGCTCGCGCCCGTCGATGACGATCTTGCTCATGCCCTACTCCGCCGCGATCTTGACGGGATCGGAATGCGGGTTGGCCGCATAGGCGTCGATCCGCCGCTCGATCTCTGGCCGGAAATGCGCGATCAGGCCTTGGATGGGCCAGGCCGCCGCGTCGCCGAGCGCACAGATCGTGTGGCCCTCGACCTGCTTGGTCACGTCGAGCAGCATGTCGATCTCGCGCTTCTGCGCCCGGCCCTCCGCCATGCGCTCCATCACGCGCCACATCCAGCCGGTGCCCTCGCGGCACGGCGTGCACTGGCCGCAGCTCTCGTGCTTGTAGAAATGCGCCAGCCGCGCGATCGCCCGCACGACGTCGGTGGACTTGTCCATCACGATCACGGCGGCGGTGCCCAGCCCCGAACGCAGCTTGGAGAGCGAATCGAAATCCATCGGGCAATCGACGATCTGGCCGGCCGGCACCATGCGCACCGACGAGCCGCCGGGGATGACGGCGAGCAGGTTGTCCCAGCCGCCGCGCACGCCGCCGCAATGGCGGTCGATCAGCTCGCGGAACGGGATCGACATCGCCTCCTCGACGTTGCACGGCCTGTTGACGTGGCCCGACACGCAGAACAGCTTGGTGCCGGCGTTGTTCTTGGCGCCGAAGCCCATGAACCAGTCGGCGCCGCGGCGCAGGATGGTCGGCGCGACCGCGATCGACTCGACGTTGTTGACCGTCGTCGGGCAGCCGTAGAGCCCCATGTTGGCGGGGAACGGCGGCTTCATCCGCGGCATTCCCTTCTTGCCCTCGAGGCTTTCCAGCAGCGCCGTCTCCTCGCCGCAGATGTAGGCGCCGGCGCCGTGGTGTACGTAGAGGTCGAACGGCCAACCGTGGACATTGTCCTTGCCGACGAGCTTCGCCTCGTAGGCTTCGGCCACCGCGCGTTCCAGCGCCTCGCGCTCGGCGATGTATTCGCCGCGGACGTAAATGTAGCAGGCGTTCGCGCCCATCGCGAAGGACGCGACGAGGCAGCCCTCGACCAGCAGGTGCGGGTCGTTGCGCATGATTTCCCGGTCCTTGCAGGTGCCGGGCTCGGATTCGTCGGCGTTGACGACGAGGTAGCTCGGCCGCTTCGGGTCGGGCTGCTTGGGCATGAAGGACCACTTCAACCCGGTCGGGAAGCCGGCGCCACCGCGGCCGCGCAGGCCCGACGCCTTCATCTCGGCGAGGATCCAGTCCCTGCCCTTTTCCAGCAGGAACTTGGTGCCGTCCCAGGCGCCGCGCATCCGCGCGGCCTGCAGGCCGGGCGACTGGAAGCCGTAGAGGTTGGTGAAGATGCGGTCGGCGTCGCTCAGCATCGCGGTCACTTCGCCTTGTCGTTGGCGGCGGCCGCCGCCGCTTCGGCGGCCTTGGCCTCGGCTTCCTCGAATCGCTTGCGCCACGCGCCGACGCGAGAGCCGTCGTAGAGCGCCGGATCGGTCAGCGTCGTGCCCTTGCCGGGCTCGGGTTCGGACGACGTGCGGCCGGTCTGCGAGCCCTTCTTCACGGCGCGGCCGGCGGCGAGGTCGTCGAGCAGGCCCCCGAGGCTCGCGGGCGTCAAGTCTTCGTAGTAATCGTCGTTGATCTGGACCATCGGCGCGTTGCAGCACGCGCCGAGGCACTCGACCTCGACCCAGGACAGCGCGCCGTCGGGGGTCGTCGAGCCGGCGGGACCGATGCGCTCGACGAGCGCCGACCTGAGGCCGTTGGCGCCGCGCAACATGCACGGCGTCGTGCCGCAGAGCTGGACGTGCGCGCGGCCCACCGGCGCGAGGTTGAACATCGAATAGAAGGTCGCGATCTCGAGGACGCGGATGTAGGGCATGGCCAACATGCCCGCGACGGCCTCGATGGCGGCGCGCGGCAGCCAATAGGCGTTCTGCGCCTGCGCTCGCCACAACAGGGGAATCACCGCCGAGGCCTGGCGGCCGGACGGATATTTCGCGATCTGCGTCGCGCACCACGCCGCGTTCTCGGGCGTGAAGGCGAAGCTTTCGGGCTGGTTTTCGGCGAGACGGCGGACGGCCATCCGGGGCTCCTCGGGCGCGGCGCATCGGTAACCGTTCCCCCGCTGCATTGCAATGCCGCGGGGGCCCGGCGCGGGACCGCCGCGGCCGTTGCAGTCGCGGCCGGCTCGCGCCAACATGGCCACCGCAAAAGCTCCGCCGAAAGGTCCGCCCCGATGTCGATCCGCGTCCGCGTGTGGAACGAGAACGTCCACGAACGCACCAGCGAACTCGTGCGCGAGCTCTATCCCGACGGCATCCACGGCGCTCTCGCCGCCGCACTGCTCGGCCACGGCTTCGCGGACGTCGAGACTTCCACGTTGGAACAGCCGGAACACGGGCTCGGCGAGGCGGCGCTGGCGGCGACCGACGTTCTCGTCTGGTGGGGCCACAAGGCGCATGGCGACGTTTCCGACGCGGTCGTCGAGCGCGTCGTCAAGCGCGTGTGGGAGGGCATGGGCCTCGTGGTCCTGCACTCCGGCCACTTCTCGAAGCCGTTCAAGCGGCTGATGGGCAGCCCCTGCGCCTTGAAGTGGCGCGAGGCCGGCGAGGTCGAGCGCGTATGGACGGTGAATCCCGGCCATCCGATCGCCGAGGGCCTGCCCCGCCATTTCGACATAGCGCAGGAGGAGATGTACGGCGAACCCTTCTCCGTGCCCGAGCCGATGGAGACGGTCTTCATCTCGTGGTTCGAGGGCGGCGAGGTGTTCCGCTCCGGCCTGACGTGGCGGCGCGGCGCCGGCAAGATCTTCTACTTCCGGCCCGGCCACGAGGCCTATCCGACCTACCGCGATCCCAACGTGCTGCGCGTCGTCGCCAACGGCGTGCGCTGGGCGCACAATCCCGCGCCCGCCTGGAGCGACGTGACCGCCGCGCCCAACGTGCCGGTCGACAAGGCGCCGAGCAAGATCGTCGCCAAGGGCGCCTCGTTGCACAAGCCCGGCGAAGGAGGCTTCCGCTGATGGCCACGAACAAGGCGAAGGCCGCCAAGGCGCCGCCCGCGTCCGCGTCCAAACCGGCGCCCAAGGTGCGGATGCTGATCCTCGGCGCGGGCTCGATGGCCGCCACGCACGTGCGCGAGTTCCAGTCCGATCCGCGCGTCGAGGTGATCGGCGCCTGCGACGTCGATCCCGCACGCACGCGCGAGTTCTGCAAGCGCTTCGGCCTGCCCGACGCCTATCGTGACCTCGACGAGGCGCTGGCCCGGGGGGCGTTCGACGCCGCCGCCAACGTCACGCCCGACGCCGTGCATCACCCCACGACGATGAAGCTCCTGGCCGCCGGCAAGCACGTGTTCTGCGAGAAGCCGCTGGCCGAGACCCATCCGCTGGCGATGGAAATGACCGAGGCGGCCGAGAAGGCCGGCCTCGTCAACATGGTCAACCTCACCTACCGCAACGTGGCCCAGCTCGAGAAGGCGCGCGCGATGGTGCGCGCCGGCGAGATCGGCCGCCTGCGTCACGTCGAGGCGAGCTACCGGCAGAGCTGGCTCGTCGGCTCGCACTGGGGCGACTGGAAGACGGAACCGCGTTGGCTGTGGCGGCTGTCGGAGACGCACGGTTCGCGCGGCGTGCTGGGCGACGTGGGCATCCACGTGCTCGACTTCGCCGGCCACGGCGCCGGCGAGGAGATCGTCGACGTGCAGGCGCGGCTGAAGACGTTCGACAAGGCGCCGGGCGGCCGCATCGGCGACTATCCGCTCGACGCAAACGACGGCGTGGCGATGACGGTCGCGTTCTCCGGCGGCGCGATCGGCGTCGTCCACGCCAGCCGCTTCATGACCGGCTACGCCAACACGCTGCGCCTGCACCTGTTCGGCGACCGCGGCGCCATCGAGCTCGAACACGGGTCGGCCTGGACGACGCTGCGCGCCTGCACGGGCGACGACGTCCACAACCTCGCCTGGCGCGACGTGCCGGCCGAGCCGGTGCCCACCAATTACCGCAAGTTCGTGGACGCGATCGTCAAGGGCGGGACCGGCGACCCGTCGTTCCGCCGCGCCGCCGACCTGCAGAAACTGATCGACGCGTGTTACGCCTGAGGTCGCCGCCTCAGCGGTCGACTTCGCCGAACACGATGTCGAGCGAACCGAGGATGGCGCTGACGTCGGCCAGCATGTGCTTGCGGCACATGACGTCCATCGCCTGCAGATGCGCGAAGCCCGGCGCGCGGATCTTGCAGCGGTACGGCTTGTTCGTGCCGTCGGACACCAGATAGACGCCGAACTCGCCCTTGGGCGCCTCCACCGCGGCATAGACCTCGCCCTCGGGCACCTTGTAGCCCTCGGTGTAGAGCTTGAAGTGGTGGATCAGCTGCTCCATCGAGGCCTTCATGTCGCCGCGGCGGGGCGGCGCGACCTTGCCGTCGTCGGTGTCGACCGGCCCGCGGCCGGCGTCGACCGAGAGCTTCTGGCAGGCCTGCTTCATGATCGCCACCGACTGGCGCATCTCCTCCATGCGGACGAGATAGCGGTCGTAGCAATCGCCGTTCTTGCCGACCGGCACGTCGAAGTCGAACTCCTCGTAGCACTCGTAGGGCTGCGACTTGCGCAGGTCCCAGGTGGCGCCGGAGCCGCGCACCATCACGCCGGAGAAGCCGGCCGCCCAAGCGTCCGCGAGCTTGACGATTCCGATGTCGACGTTGCGCTGCTTGAAGATCCGGTTGCCGGTCAGCAGGCTGTCGAGGTCGTCGCACACCTTCAGGAACGGGTCGCAGAACGCCATGATGTCGTCGACGAGCTTCTGCGGCAGGTCCTGGTGGACGCCGCCGGGGCGGAAATAGGCGGCGTGCATCCGGGCGCCCGACGCGCGCTCGTAGAACACCATCAGCTTCTCGCGTTCCTCGAAGCCCCACAGTGGCGGGGTGAGCGCGCCGACGTCCATCGCCTGGGTCGTCACGTTGAGCAGATGCGACAGCAGGCGGCCGATCTCGGAGAACAGCACCCGGATCAATTGCGCGCGGCGAGGAACCTCGACGCCGAGCAGCCGCTCGACCGCCAGCGCGTAGGCGTGCTCCTGGTTCATCGGCGCGACGTAGTCGAGTCGGTCGAAATAGGGCACGTTCTGCAGGTAGGTGCGGCTTTCGATCAGCTTCTCGGTGCCCCGATGCAACAGGCCGATGTGCGGGTCGACGCGCTCGACGACCTCGCCGTCGAGCTCCAGCACGAGGCGCAGCACGCCGTGCGCCGCCGGATGCTGGGGGCCGAAGTTGATCGAGAAGTTGCGCAGGCTGTGCTCGGTCATGACTTGGCGTTCCCTGCTGTCGCGGCCTTCTCGTCGCCGGGCAGCGGGCGCTCGCCTTCCCACGGCGACAGGAAGTCGAAGGTGCGGAATTCCTGGGTCAGCCGCACCGGCTCGTTGACGACGCGCTTGGCCTCGTCGTCGTAGCGCACTTCGACGAAGCCGCTCAGCGGGAAGTCCTTGCGCAGCGGGTGGCCGTCGAAGCCGTAGTCGGTGAGGATGCGCCGCAGGTCGGGATGGCCCGAGAACGGGATGCCGTAGAGATCCCACGCCTCGCGTTCGAACCAATCGGCGGACGCGAACACGTCGGTCGCCGAGGGACAGGCTTCGTCCTCCGCCACCTGCGTCTTGACGCGGATCCGGCGGTTGTGGACCGGCGAAAGCAGGTGATGCACCACCTCGAACCGCTTCTCGCGCCCGGGATAGTCGGCGCCGCAGCAATCGACGAAGTTCACGAACAGGAAGTCCGGGTCGTCGCGCAGGCGCGTCAGCGTCGCCGCCAGCGCGTCGGGCGCGACCGTCAGCGCGACCTCGCCGAAGGCGGCCTTCAAAGCGGCGCCGGGGAACGCTGCCGACAGCGCGTCGGCGAAGGATTGCAGGGTCGCGTCGGCCATGTTTCGTCCTCTTGCCTCGCCCTCTTGCCTTGCCTCGCGCGCCCGCCCGCGCCCGCGCCTCAGCGCTCGATCGTGCCGGTGCGGCGGATCTTCTTTTGCAGCAGCAGCACGCCGTAGAGCAGCGCCTCGGCGGTGGGCGGGCAGCCGGGCACGTAGACGTCGACGGGCACCACGCGGTCGCAGCCGCGCACCACCGAATAGCTGTAGTGGTAATAGCCGCCGCCGTTGGCGCACGAGCCCATCGAGATCACGTAGCGCGGCTCGGGCATCTGGTCGTAGACCTTGCGCAGCGCCGGGGCCATCTTGTTGGTCAGCGTGCCGGCCACGATCATCACGTCGGACTGGCGGGGCGAGGCGCGCGGCGCGAAGCCGAAGCGCTCGCCGTCGTAGCGGGGCATCGACATCTGCATCATCTCGACGGCGCAGCATGCGAGCCCGAAGGTCATCCACATCAGCGAGCCGGTGCGCGCCCAGCGCACGAGATCTTCCGTCGAGGTGACGATGAAGCCCTTGTCGGCGAGGCGATCGCTCAGGCCGCGGAAATAGGGGTCGTCGACGCCCGCCGGCCCGCCGGTCGAGGGATCGACGAGGCCGCGCGGCGCCGGCGCGACGAGCGCGTCGTTCAATCCCATTCGAGGGCTCCCTTGCGCCATTCGTAGACGAAGCCGATCGTCAGCACGCCGAGGAACGCCATCATCGACCAGAAGCCGGCGAGGCCGACCCGGTGGAACGACACCGCCCAAGGGAACAGGAACGCCACTTCGAGGTCGAACACGATGAACAGAAGCGACACGAGGTAGAACCGCACGTCGAACTTCATGCGCGCGTCGTCGAACGGATTGAACCCGCATTCATAGGCCGACAGCTTCTCGGGGTCGGGGTTCTTGAACGCCAGCGCGAACGGCGCGGCGAGCAGCACCACGGCGATCACCCCCGCCAGCGCGACGAAGATCAGGAGCGGCAGGTAGTCGGAAACCAAGCTTGGCATGGCACGTCCATGGCGGTCCGCGTGGGAGGGGACGGCCGGGGTTACCTCACGCGGCGCCGCGGCGCAAGAAGCCGGCGTCGCCGCCCGCTCACCCGCCCGCCGCGACGTCGGGCGGCGTCGCCTCGCGGGCCAGCGCCGCCAGCGCCTCGTCGAGCGGCGATACCGCCTGCCCGTCCGCGCCGAGCCGGCGCACCGACACCGTGCGCTCGGCCGCCTCGCGCTTGCCCACAGCAAGCAGCGCCGGCGTCTTGGCGAGCGCGTGCTCGCGCACCTTGTAGCCGATCTTCTCGTTGCGCAGGTCGGTCTCGACGCGCAGGCCGAGCTTGCGCGCGGCGGCCGCGACTTCGAGCGCGTAACCGTCGGCTTCGTCGGTGATCGTGCACACGACCGCCTGCTCGGGCGCGAGCCAAAGCGGCAGGCGCCCCGCGTGGTGCTCGAGCAGGATGCCCACGAAACGCTCGAGCGAGCCGCAGATCGCGCGGTGGATCATGCTGGGCGCGGCCTTCGAGCCGTCGGGCGCGACGTAGAACGCGCCGAACCGTTCGGGCAGGTTGAAGTCGACCTGCGTCGTGCCGCATTGCCAGTCGCGGCCGATGGCGTCGCGCAGCACGTATTCGAACTTCGGCCCGTAGAAGGCGCCTTCGCCCGGGTTGAGCGCGGTCTCGACCGCCTCGCCGTGGCGCGCCTCGATCTCGGCGAGCACGCGCGTCATCACGCCCTCGGCGTGGTCCCAGGAAGCGTCGGAGCCGACGCGTTTCTCGGGCCGCGTCGACAGCTTCACGACGACGCGGCCGAAGCCGAAGTCGCGATAGACCGACAGGATCAGCTCGTTGATGGCGTGGCACTCGGCCGCCAGTTGGTCTTCGGTGCAGAACACGTGGGCGTCGTCCTGGGTGAAGGCGCGCACGCGCATCACGCCGTGCAGCGCGCCGGACGGCTCGTAGCGGTGGACCACGCCGAACTCGGCCAGCCGCATCGGCAATTCGCGGTAGCTGCGCAGGCCGTGCTTGAACAGCTGCACGTGGCCGGGGCAGTTCATCGGCTTCAGCGCGAACAGGCGCTGGTCGACCTCCGCGTCCTCCGGGCGCGCCAGCGCCGCGGCCGACTTCACCGCGAACATGTTGTCGGCGTACCAGCCCCAATGGCCGGAGGTCTCCCACAGCGACTTGTCCATCACCTGGGGCGCGTTGACCTCGCGATAGTCGGCGGCCAGCCGCCGGCGCATGTAGGCCATCAGCGTCTGGAACAGCGTCCAGCCCTTCGGATGCCAGAACACGGCGCCGGGCGCCTCTTCCTGGAAATGGAACAGGTCCATCTCGCGGGCGAGCTTGCGGTGGTCGCGCTTCTCGGCCTCCTCGATGCGCAGGACATGGGCGTCGAGATCCGCCTTGGTCGCGAAGGCCGTGCCGTAGATGCGGCTGAGCATCGGCTTGGCCGAATCGCCGCGCCAATAGGCGCCGGCGACCTTCATCAGCTTGAAAGCGTCGCCGACCGGCCCGGTGGAGGTCATGTGCGGGCCCCGGCAGAGGTCGAACCATTCGCCCTGCGAATAGAGCTTGATCTCCTGCCCCTGCGGGATCGCGTCGACGAGCTCGACCTTGAAGGCCTCGCCCTTCTCCGCGAAGATCCGCTTGGCCTCCTCCCGCGTCACCGCGCGCTTGGCGAACGGCCGGTCGCGCGCGACGATCTCGCGCATCTTGGCCTCGATGGCGGGAAAATCCTCGGGCGTGAAGGGCGTGTCGCGCGCGAAATCGTAATAGAAGCCGTTCTCGATCACGGGACCGATCGCCGCCTGCGTGCCCGGCCACAGCGCCTGCACGGCCTCGGCGAGCACGTGCGCGCAATCGTGGCGGATCAGTTCGAGAGCGCGCGGATCGGTGCGCGACAGGAACTCGATCCTGGCGCCGTCGTGCACGGGATCGGCGAGGTCGCGCACGGTCCCGTCGAGCGCCATCGCCACCGTGCGCTTGGCGAGCGAGGGCGAAATCGACCGGGCGACAGCGGCCCCCGTGGTCCCGGCCGCGAAATCGCGGCGCGCGCCGTCGGGAAAAACGACGTGGATCATGGCTTGGATCATGGCAGGCGCTCCGGGCTCACTCGCCGACACCGAGCGGCGTAAGTCGCGCGCGTCTTAGGTCGCCGGCGCGCGGCCCGCAAGCGGGGCGCGGCGCGGGACGGCGAAGGGCGCTCGCATGAAATGGCCATTGACGCCCTCGCACCCGAACCGCCGCCGTCTTTGCCCCCGAACCGCCGCTGTCATTGCGAGCGCAGCGAAGCGATCCAGTCGTCGGCGACGGCCGCGGCGTTGGACTGAAGGGCGGCTGGATTGCTTCGTCGCTTTCGCTCCTCGCAAAGACGGCGAGGGCGAGGGACGCGAACGGAAGGCCAGATCACGCTCTCCGAGACGACGGAGAGGGCGCGGGACGTCGCCGACGCGCGGACGCGTCGGCGCAACGTCACGCCTTCGCCGGATCGGCCAGCAGCGAGCGATGGATCGTCCCGCCGATCGCGCCGCCCACCAGCGGCGCCAGCCAAAACAGCCAGAGCTGCTGCAGCGCCCAGCCGCCGACGAACAGCGCCTGTCCGGTCGAACGCGCGGGATTGACCGACGTGTTGGTGACCGGAATCGAGATCAAGTGGATCAGCGTCAGGCACAGCCCGATGGCGATCGGCGCGAAGCCGGCCGCCGCGCGCGCCTCGGTCGAACCGAGGATGACGAGCAGGAATACGGCCGTCAGCAGGACCTCGATCATCAGGGCCGCGGCCATGGAATAGCCGCCCGGCGAATGATCGCCGTAACCGTTGGCGGCGAAGCCGCCGGCGAGCGAGAACCCGGCCTTGCCCGAAGCGATCAGGTAGAGCGCGCCCGCGGCGACCGCCGCGCCCAGCACCTGCGCCACGACGTAAGGCAAGAAGTCGCTCCACGCGAAGCGCCCCGCGGTCGCCAGCCCCAGCGACACCGCCGGATTGAAATGGCCGCCCGACACCGGGCCGAAGGCATAGGCGCCCGTCAGCACGGTGAGGCCGAACGCCAGCGAAACGCCGGCGAAGCCGATGCCGAGCTGCGGAAAGGCGGCGGCCAGCACGGCGCTGCCACAGCCGCCGAACGCGAGCCAGAACGTGCCGAGGAATTCGGCAGCGAGGCGGCGCGGCAATGGATAGGTCATGGATCGATCCCCGTGGACAATGCCCCGAATGGCGCGGCCCGTCGCGAGACGACGATTCGGGCCGCGTGCGTCAGGTAAAGATCGGCAATGCGGGGCGTCAATGCGGTGCGCGGGCCCGACGCGCATGGGACCGGGCCGCCATGGCGGCCGTCCCGAGCGGATCGGACCGCGCCTTGCCGCGCCGCCAAGCGCCGGCTATCCCGCGCCATGTCCAGCGACGACCCGACCGCCCCGCCCCGCCGCCGCCGCACGCGGCTCGTGCATGCCGGCCGCGCGCCCGACGAGCAATTCGGCTTCGTCAACGTGCCGATCTATCGCGGCTCGACGGTGCTGTTTGCGACCCTCGATGCGCTCGAAGGCGGGCGTCAGCGCTTCGGCTACGGACGGCGCGGGTCGCCGACCTATCGCGCGCTGGAGGAGGCCTGGAGCGACCTCGCCGGCGCCGCCGATACGGTGCTCACGCCCTCGGGCCTGTCGGCGGTCACGCTCGCCCTGCTGACGGTCGCCAAGGCGGGCGGCCACCTGCTGGTGTCTGACGGCGTCTATCTTCCCAGCCGCCAATTCTGCGACGGCGCGCTGAAGGCGCTGGGCGTCGAGACGACCTATTTCGATCCGCTCGACCTCGCCGGCCTAGAACGCCTGTTCAAGCCGGAGACGTCGGCGATCCTGGTGGAGGCGCCGTCGTCGCAGACGATGGAGATGCCCGACGCGCCGGCGATTTTCGCGCTGGCGCGCGCGCGCGGCGTCGCCACGCTGATCGACGACACCTGGGCGACGCCGCTGTTCCTCGACGCCCATGCCAAGGGCGCCGACCTCGTCATCGATGCAGGCACGAAATATCTCGGCGGCCATTCCGACATCCTGCTCGGCCTCGTGTCGGCGAACGCGGATTGGGCCAGACGCCTGCGCCGCATGCACGGCCTGCTCGGCCTGTGCGCCGGCGCGGAGGACGTCTTCCTCGCGCTGCGCGGCCTGCGCACGCTCGAACTGCGGCTGCGCGAAGCCGAGCGGCAGGGCTTGCGTCTCGCCCGTTGGCTTGCCGCGCGGCCCGAAGTCGCGCGCGTCATGCACCCGGGATTGCCGGGCGACCCGGGCCACGACATCTGGAAGCGCGATTTTACGGGCGCGAGCGGCCTGTTCTCGGTGGCGCTGAAGCCCGCGCCACGCGCGGCGCTCGCCGCCATGCTCGACGGGCTGGACCTGTTCGGCATGGGCTATTCGTGGGGCGGTTTCGAGAGCCTCGTGGTGCCTTTCGACGTCGCCCGGCACCGGACCGCGTCGCGCTTCGAGGCGGAAGGGCCGTGCCTGCGCTTCTCGATCGGGCTCGAAGATCCGGCCGACCTCGAAGCCGACCTCGCGGCCGGCTTCGAGCGCCTGAACGCGGCGCGCTGAACCGGCGCGACGGCGCCGGCGCGCCTCAGGCCGCCAGCCACGCCGTTCAGGCCGCGAGCGACTTGGCGAGGTTGGCGGCGACCTTGTCGAGGAAGCCCATGGTGGAAAGCCAGCGCTGCTCGGGCCCCACCAGCAAGGCGAGATCCTTGGTCATGTCGCCGGCCTCGACGGTGGCGACGCAGGTCTTCTCGAGCGCGTCGGCGAAGCGCGCGAGCTCGGCGTTGTCGTCGAGCTTGGCGCGGTGCGCGAGGCCGCGCGTCCAAGCGAAGATGGAGGCGATCGAATTGGTCGACGTCTCCTTGCCCTTCTGGTGCTCGCGATAGTGCCGGGTGACCGTGCCGTGAGCGGCCTCGGCCTCCACCACCGAGCCGTCGGGCGTCATCAGCACGCTCGTCATCAGGCCGAGCGACCCGTAGCCTTGCGCGACCGTGTCGGACTGCACGTCGCCGTCGTAGTTCTTGCAGGCCCAGACGTAGCCGCCCGACCATTTCAGCGAGGACGCCACCATGTCGTCGATCAGGCGGTGTTCGTAGGTCAGGCCGAGGCCCGCGAACTTCGCCTTGAACTCGGCTTCGTAGACCTCCTGGAAGATGTCCTTGAAGCGGCCGTCATAGGCCTTGAGGATCGTGTTCTTGGTCGACAGGTAGACCGGGTAGCGCCGCATCAAGCCGTAGTTGAGCGACGCGCGGGCGAAGTCGCGGATCGAATCGTCGAGGTTGTACATCGACATCGCGACGCCGGCGCCGGGGAACTTGAACACCTCCCGCTCGATGACCAGGCCGTCCTCGCCCTCGAAGCGGATCGTCAAGCGGCCCTTGCCCGGCACCTTGAAGTCGGTGGCGCGGTATTGGTCGCCATAGGCGTGACGGCCCACCACGATGGGCTGCGTCCAGCCAGGCACGAGGCGCGGCACGTTGCGGCAGATGATTGGCTCGCGGAAGATGACGCCGCCCAGGATGTTGCGGATCGTGCCGTTGGGGCTGCGATACATCTCCTTGAGGCCGAATTCCTTCACGCGCGCCTCGTCGGGCGTGATGGTGGCGCATTTTACGCCGACCCCGCAGGCCTTGATCGCCTCGGCGGCGTCCACCGTCACGCGATCGGCGGTGGCGTCGCGATGCTCGATGCCGAGGTCGAAATATTGCAGGTCGAGGTCGAGCCAAGGATGGATCAGCCTGTCCTTGATCGCCGCCCAGATGATGCGCGTCATCTCGTCCCCGTCGATGTCGACGACGGGATTGCGGACCTTGATCTTCTGCATGGAAACCTCGGGCTTCGGACGCGGCGGCGAGAGCCCCCTTTAGCACCGCGTCAAGCGCGCGCAAACGAAGGTTTCACCGGCAGGTCACGGCAAATCCGGGCCGCGGCGGGAGCGTCAATATGGGGGCGTCGACGCGCCGGGGCCCTCCCGAACCCCGGGGACCGCGCGCCGACGCCGCCCATGCCGGCGGAGGGGACGAGCCCCGCCGGAACCCTTCGAAACGGAACCCCGGCGAGGGGGTCCGCTCAGGCCTCGGCGGCGGCGTCGCCGTCGTCTTCGGGGCCGGCGTTTTCCAGGATGCGTTCGGCGATCAGGCCGGCGTTGGCGCGGATCGCCTTTTCGATGGCGGCCGCCACGTCGGGATTCTGCTTGAGGAACGCCTTGGCGTTCTCGCGGCCCTGCCCCAGCCGCTGCGAATCGTGGGAAAACCAAGCGCCGGATTTCTCGACCACGCCGGCCTTGACGCCGAGGTCGACCAATTCTCCGGCCTTGGACACGCCCTCGCCGTACATGATGTCGAACTCGACCTGCTTGAAGGGCGGCGCCACCTTGTTCTTGACCACCTTCACGCGGGTCTGGTTGCCGACCACCTCGTCGCGGTCCTTGATCGCGCCGATGCGGCGGATGTCGAGGCGCACCGAAGCGTAGAACTTCAACGCGTTGCCGCCAGTCGTCGTCTCGGGCGAGCCGTACATGACGCCGATCTTCATGCGGATCTGGTTGATGAAGATCACCATGGTG
>JAGWKJ010000250.1 GCA_028865375.1 Hyphomicrobiales bacterium
GACCCGCGGGCGTCACGCGACGTTGCGGCCCCGGCCGTCGGTTTCCGCCGACTTGTGGTCGTCGACGCCGCGCCGAAGGTCGGCGATCTCGCGCCGCGCCGCGGCGAGCGCGCCTTCCGCGATCTGGCGCTCGCTGCGTTCGCGCTCGAACCGCTCCAGCGCGCGGGCGTCGCCCTGCGCGCGCTCGTCGCGCAACTTGGCGAGCGAGGCGGCCGATTCGGCCAGCGCATGCCGCAGTCCGGCGATTTCGGCGTCGCGCTGCGACGTGGCGAGCCGCGTCGCGTCGCCCTCCTTGGCGAACGCGGCGATGCGTTCGGCCTTCGCCTTGTCCGCCGCCTCGACGTCGCCGGCGCGCCGCTTGGCGGCGATCGCCGCCTCGTTGAGCGCGGCGACTTCGTGGCGGAGCCGCGCGACTTGTGCGGCCTCGGCGTCGTGCGCGCGCTCCTTGGCGCGCAACTCCTCGATGCGCGTGCGCAGGTCCTTGCGGGCCTGGGCGAGTTGCGTCTCGAAGCCGGCGGCGCGCGCGGCGAGGCGGTCGTGCCGGGACGCCAGTTCCGCCTTCTCGGCGGCGAAGCCCTGTTCCAGCGCCGCGTGCCGATCGGCGAGCTTGGCCAGCGCGTCCTTGGTTTCGTCGTGCGCTTTTTCGAGCGCGGCGTGGGCCTGCCGGCGCTGGTCGCTCTGCATTTCAAGCTCGGAGATGCGGCGATTGCGGGCCGCCACCTGGCCGGCGGTCTCGTCCGCCGTCGCCTTCAGGGCCGCGAATTCGCCCTCCAGCACCTTGGCCGCGTCGCGCGCGGCCGCCAAGGAGGCCTCGCTGGACACCAGCCGGTAGGACGTGTCGGCGAGCCGCTCGGTCGATTGTTGCGCCTGGGCGTCGGCGAGGTCCGCACGGGAATGCGCCCGGGCGAGATCCTCGCCCAAGCTTGCGACGCGGCTTTCGCGTTCGGCGAGGTCGCCGCGCGCGGACTCGAGATCCCGACCCGCCTCGTCCGCGCGGCGCTCGTGGGCGTCGCGTTCCGCGATCGCCAGCGCGAGTTGCCGCGACGCTTCGTCGGAAAGGGCGAGCAGGCCGTCATGCCGCGTCGAAAGCGCCTCGTGCGACGCGCGCAACGCGGCCAGCTGGGCCTCCGCATTGGCGAGATCCGTGCGCGTCCGCTCGTGTTCGCGGACGAAATCGTGCATCGGAGGGACCAATTCGCCGAAGGAACGCCGGATCGCGTCGAGTTCGGCGATTCGGTCCGAAACGCGTTCGATGTGGAGCCGCATCGATTCGGAACGCTCGCCAAGGACGGCCGTCCCGCCGTGGACGAAGGCCGCCGACGCAGCGCTCGTATCGCGCTCGACCGGACGAGCCGGCGCGGGCGGCGATTCCGTTTCCATGATTCCACTTTCGTTCGCGGCCGAAGCGGAAAGATTAATGAACATTTTTTTCCAAGACATTTCCATTGGTTCCCTCGAAAACTCGCAGGACCGTCGTCGAATGAATTGGCACGTCGCCCAGCGACGCTCCGTTTAGTTAATACGGCTCCCGAACGGAAATTAACATATTCCTTACGAATCGCAATTGCACTCTTGGGGTATCCTGAAAATTTAGCGGCGGATATGACGCCCCGATGGCGCAAGGGCGAGGCGACCGCATGATCACCTATGACGCGATTTACCGGGGCGGCGTCGTCGTCAACCAAGACGGCGCCGGCGCGCGCGATGTCGGCGTGACGGGCGGCAAGGTCGTCGCCATCGGTTCGCTCTCGCGCGCCGAGGCGGGAGAGATCGTCGATTGCCGCGGCCTGCACGTGCTGCCCGGCATCGTCGACAGCCAAGTGCATTTCCGCGAGCCCGGGCCGACCCACAAGGAAGATTTGGAGACGGGTTCGCTCGCCGCCGTCATGGGCGGCGTGACCGCCGTGTTCGAAATGCCCAACACCGATCCGACCACGACGACGCCCGCCGCGCTCGCCGACAAGCTCGCCCGCGCGAAGGGCCGGATGCATTGCGACCACGCGTTCTGGGTCGGCGGCACGCGCGACGTCGCGCGCGACGTGGCCGAACTGGAACGCCTGCCCGGCGCGGCGGGCATCAAGGTCTTCATGGGCTCCTCGACGGGTCCGCTGCTGGTCGAGGACGACGGCGGCGTCGCCGACATCCTGCGGCGCACGCGCCGGCGCGCCGCCTTCCACAGCGAGGACGAATATCGCCTGCGCGAACGCGCGCACCTGCGCGTTCCGGGCGATCCGTCGTCGCACCCGGTCTGGCGCGACGCGGAGGCGGCGATGGCCTGCACGCGGCGGCTGGTCGCCATCGCGCGGCGCGAGGGCGCGCGCATCCACGTGCTGCACATATCGACGCGCGAGGAAATCGCGTTCCTGGCCGGCCACAAGGACGTCGCCTCCTGCGAGGCGACGCCGCACCACCTCACGCTCGACGCCGGCGACTACGCGCGCCTCGGAACGAAGCTGCAAATGAACCCGCCGGTGCGCGACGCCGCCCACCGCGACGGAATCTGGGCCGGGATCGCGGACGGGACGGTCGACGTGCTCGGGTCCGACCACGCGCCCCATACGCTCGACGAGAAGGCGAGGCCCTATCCGCAAAGCCCGTCGGGCATGACCGGCGTGCAGACGCTGGCGCCGATCATGCTCGACCACGTGAACGCCGGCCGGCTGACCTTGGAACGCTTCGTCGACCTGACGAGCGCGGGGCCGGCGCGGCTGTTCGGCATCGCGGGCAAGGGCCGGATCGCGGCGGGCCACGACGCCGACTTCACGATCGTCGACATGAAGCGCCGCGAAACGATCCGCGATTCTTGGATCGCCTCGCGCTGCCGCTGGACGCCCTATGACGGCAAGGAAGTCATCGGCTGGCCGGTCGGCACGATCGTGCGCGGCCGCCGGGTCATGTGGGAAGGGGAACTGGTGGGTCCCGCGACGGGGCGGCCGGTCGCGTTCGGCGAGACATTGCCCAAATCCGCGTAAAAGTCCGGCCTGACCGCTTCAGCCGCGCCCGACGTAGGGCATCGTCGTCGCCATGATCGTGATCGTGGAAACGTTCACGCCGAGCGGCAGCGAGGCCATATGCACGATGGCGTCCGCGACGTTGGCGACGTCGATGGTCGGTTCGATCGCGATCTCGCCGTTGGCCTGCGGCACGCCCTTGGTCATCGGCGCCGCCATGTCGGTCAACGCATTGCCGATGTCGATCTGCCCGCAGGCGATGGCGTGCTTGCGGCCGTCGAGCTGCGTGGACTTCGTCAGGCCGGAGATCGCGTGCTTGGTGGCGGTATAGGGCGCCGAATTGGGTCGCGGCGCGTGCGCCGAGATCGACCCGTTGTTGACGATGCGCCCGCCCTTGGGATCCTGCGCCTTCATCAGCCGGATCGCGCGCTGCGTGCACAGGAACGGGCCGGTCAGGTTGACGTCGAGCACCGCCTTCCATTGCTCGAAGGTCAGGTCTTCCATCGGCACGCCCGGCGCCGAGGAACCCGCGTTGTTGAACAGGAAGTCGAGCCGGCCGTAGAGCGACTTCACGGTCGTGAAGGCGGCGTCGACTTGCGCCGGATCGGTCACGTCGGCGGGCACCGCATCGGCCGCGCCGCCGGCGGCGCGGATCGCGGCCGCGGTCTCGTCGAGCGGCTCGCGCCTG
>JAGWKJ010000251.1 GCA_028865375.1 Hyphomicrobiales bacterium
CAGCGCCTGATAGTCGAGCTCGTCCGGCTCGACGATGCCGGCTGTGGGATGCTGCCGCGCCCAGACGATGGCCGCCACGTAAGGCGCGTTTACCTGCAGGCTGGTGGCGTTGTTGTGCGGGCACAGCCTGCGAGTCTCTTCGATGCCGAGCTGCGAGCCGTACCAGTAGGCCCCCTTCTTGTGCCCCATCAGCAGCACGCCCAGTTCATCGAAGCCCGAATCGATTTCGTCGCGCAGCAGGCGCTGGCGCGGCGGAAAGCGCCAGCCGTTGCCGGCGAATTCCTGCAGCGACAGCACGGCGTCGTCGCAGGGGTGATAGGCGTAGTGGCAGGTCGGCCGGTAGACGACCTTGCCGTTCTCCCGCAGCGTGAAGTAGTCGGCGATCGAGATCGACTCGTTGTGGGTGACGAGGAAGCCGAATTGCGCCCGCGCGGTCGGAGTCCACGAGCGCACGCGCGTATTGGCGCCGGGCTGGCGCAGGAAAATCGCCGCGCCGCATCCTGTGGCGTGCGTGCCGGCGTTCTCCGGCATCCATTTCTCGTGCGTGCCCCAGCCGAGCTCGGCCGGCTGCATCCCTTCGGAGAGGAAGCCCTCCACCGACCACGTGTTGACGAACGTGTCGCGCGGCTTGGGACGCTTGGCGCGCTGGGTGTCGCGTTCCGCGACGTGGACGCCCTTCACGCCGAGGTCGGCGCCGAGCTTGGCCCAGCCTTCCTTCGTGGTCGGCTCGGCGTGCCCGGTTCCCATGTCGGCGGCGAGGTTCAGCATCGCCCGCTTGACGAACCACGACACCATGCCCGGGTTGGCGCCGCAGCAGGAGACCGCCGTCGTGCCGCCGGGATTGCGGCGCCGCTCTTCCAGCACGGTCTCGCGCAGCGCGTAGTTGGTGCGCGCCTCCGGGCCGAGGCTGCGGTCGAAATAGAAGCCAGGCCACGGCTCGACCACGGTGTCGACGTAGAGCGCGCCGATCTCGCGGCAGAAGCGCAGGATGTCGAGCGAGGACGTGTCGACCGACAGGTTGACGCAGAACGACCGCCCGGGCCCCGACAGCAGGGGCGCCAGCACGTCGCGGTAATTGTCGCGCGTGATCGCGACCTTCTCGAACGCCAAGCCGCGCGAATCGAGCAGGGCGCGGTCGGAATCGTCGGGCCCGACGACGACGAAGCGCGAACGGTCGAACTTGAAGTGGCGTTCGATCAGCGGCAGCGTGCCGCGTCCGATCGAGCCGAAGCCGATCATCACGATCGCGCCGGTGATCTCGCCGTGGAACGGATGGCCGGACTTGTCGCCGGCTTTGGCGTCTGACATGGCGCGCGCTCCTCGGGATCGTGCAAACCCCGGGGGCGGGGCGGCGGTTCAATGGTCGGCTTCGCCGTCACGGTCAAGGGGCGGCGACGAACGTCGCGCGGTCCTCGCGCACCTTGTCCACCAGCGCGTCGTGGGCGGCGCGGATGCGGCCGATGCCGCGCGTGTCCTCGTGGGTGAGGATCCAATAGGTGCGCGTCGCGGCGCGGGCGGGCAGCACGCGCACGAGGTCGGGGAAGCGGCGCGCGATGAAGTCGTGCACCACGCCGAGCCCGGCGCCGGCGCGCACCGCCTCCACCTGCGTCACCGCGCTGGCGCATTCGAGCCGGGTCGGCGCGCCGCCGAACAATTCGCGCACGTAGCCCAGCGCCGGCGAATAGGCGAGGTCGCCGACGTAGCCCACGAGCCGGTGCCGCGCGAGGCCGGCGGCGTCCGCCGGCGCGCCCTCGCGCGCCAGATAGTCGGCGGCGCCGTAGATGCCCAGCGAATAATCGGTCAGCTTGCGCGCCACGAAGCGGCCTGCGTCCGGCTTTTCCAGTACGATGGCGACGTCGATCTCGCGTCGCGCCAGCGCCGGCGCGAGCGGCATCGGGGACAGCTGGAGCCGCACGCCGGGATGGCGGGCGAGGAAGTCGGCGAGCGCGCCGGCGAGCCAATAGGTCGAGAAGCCGTCGGGCGCGCCGATCCTGACGTCGCCCGACATCTCGATCTCGCCCTCGCCAAGCTCGCCTTGCGCCAGCAGCAGGTCGCTCTCCATCCGCTCGGCGTGGACGACCAGCCGTCGGCCGGCTTCCGTGGGCGTGGCGCCGCTGGTGCGGCGCTCGAACAGCTTGGCGCCCAGCGCCTCTTCGAGCGCGGCGATGCGCCGGCTCACCGTGGCGTGGTCGATCTTCAGGCGTCGCGCGGCGGCCACGAACTGCCCGGCGCGCGCGACGGCGAGGAAGACGCGGAGGTTGTCCCAATCCATGCCGCGACCTTACCATGGGCCAGGCGAAATCGAGGGAGGCGGACATGGCGGCGCGCGCGATGGCGGTGACGGGGGCGTTCGGCGCGCTCGGCAGGGTGTTGGCGCGCGAGGCGACCCGGCGCGGCTGGGCCGTCGCCGCGCTCGACGTCGCGCCGGCCGCGCCCGACGAACTGGTGCGCGACCTCGCGGCGTCGGGCGCCGCCTTCGCGGGCGTCGATCTGTCGACGCCTGCTGGCGCGGCGGCCGCCTTGGGCGCGGCGCAAGCCAAGTTCGGCCGGCTCGACGCGCTGGTCAACGTCGCGGGCGGTTTCGTCTGGTCGAAGACGGAGGACGCCGATCCCGCCGAATGGGCGCGGATGGCGGCGCTCAACCTCGGCACGACGCTCAACGCCAGCCGCGCCGCGCTGCCGTTCCTGTTGGAATCGGGCGCCGGGCGGATCGTCAACGTCGGCGCGCTCGGCGCCTTGAAGGCGGGCGCCGGCTTCGGCCCCTATGCGGCGTCGAAATCCGCCGTCCACCGGCTGACCGAAGCCTTGGCCGAGGAGACCAAGGGACGCGGCGTCACGGTCAATGCGGTGCTGCCCTCCACCATCGACACGCCGGCCAACCGGCGCGACATGCCGACCGCCGACTTCGCCAAATGGGTGCGCGCGGAAGAGCTCGCGGCGGCGATCCTGTTCCTCGCCTCCCAAGAGGCGAGCGGGATCACCGGCGCGTTGTTGCCGGTGGTCGGGCGGGTCTAGGCGGCGGTCGGCGCCGGCGGGCCGAAGCGGTTGGCGCCGTCCGTGCCGCGGCTGGTCGTCTGGCGTCTTCACGCCCGAACCGCCACCGTCATTGCACGTGAACCACCGCCGTCATTGCACGGGAACCACCGCCGTCATTGCGAGCGCAGCGAAGCAATCCAGTCGTCGGCAACGGCCGCGCCTTTTGTAGGAGGGCGTCTGGATTGCTTCGTCGCTTTCGCTCCTCGCAAAGACGGACGGGCGCGGGAGAAGGACAGCGGGGGAGCTACGCGGACAGAGGGTGCGGGACGACGATGAATGAGAGGGCGGGCATAGACAGCCCTTGACAATCATCCTATGTTCGGCCTATGTTCCGTCCGTCCCGAACCGGGCCGTCGCCGCTGCAGCGGCGGCGGTTCACCCAGAGGTCGGCTTGAGTGCGCAAGCCGGTCGGTTCGGGAACGGTCCCGCAGGATCCGGCGCCCCGGCAGGGGCGTCCGGGATGGTTCGACGGGGCGCGATGGGAAACGCGGGATCGCGTCGGCGCTTCGGCGCATGAGTTCGTTCTTCGCAAGGAGAACGTCTCGACGACGCGGTCTTTGGACGGCATCAAGCCTCGCAGAGCCTTGGCTTCGATCTCGA
>JAGWKJ010000015.1 GCA_028865375.1 Hyphomicrobiales bacterium
CCGCGTTGAGCGCCGCCACGCTTCCGTATTTCGCGGCGAGCCAGAGGCGGAACGCGTCGCGCGCCGCGTCGTCGTAGCCCACCACCGTCGAATGGCAGCCGTATTCGTTGTCGGTCTGCCAGGCGACGACGCCCGGATGGCCGCCGAAGCGGCGCGCCAGCGCCTCGACGATGCGCTCGCATTCGCGCGCGTAAGGCTCGTGGCTGAAGCTATAGTGCCGGCGCGAGCCGAACTTGCGCGGCCGGCCTTGCGCGTCGAGCGCGACCATGTCGGGCATGCGGTCGACCAGCCATTTGGGCGGCGTCGCGGTCGGCGTGCCGAGCACGACGCCCACGCCATGCGCGTGCAAAGTGTCGATCGCGCGCGCCATCCAGTCGAATTCGAGGCGGCCGGGTTCCGGCTCCAGCCGGCTCCACGCGAATTCGCCGATGCGCGCGAAGGCGATGCCCGCCTCGCGCATCATGGCGGCGTCGGTCGCCCAGCGCTCCTCCGGCCAGTGTTCGGGATAATAGCAGACGCCGAGACGCTGGCGGTCGAACGGGGCGGGGTGGGACGTCATCGTGGGCACCTCTTGGGGCCCCAGACTAGGCCCGGCGGCGCGGCGCGCAAGACGGCGGAGCGGGATCTTTCGCGACCGCGACACGTCCGCCACGGTGGCAAACCGTTCCGTCTTGCCCGATACTGGCATGGGCTTGCGGCAGGGGACGCGAACGCGATGGACAGGGGAGCGCAAACCTTGCCGGTCGGCGAGATCGTCGACGGGCGACCCGCGATCCGTCCGGGGCGGGTCGCGCTCGACGGGCGCTTCGTGCGCCTCGTTCCGCTGGGCCCCGAGCACGCCGACGACATCTTCGCGGCCACCGACGGCGCCGGGCGGCCGGACGTGTGGACCTATATGCACGGCGGCCCGTATGCGCGCGCCGAGGACCTGCGGGCGGCGCTGATCGAAAAGGCCGCCGCGGACGACGCGGTGTTCCATGCGCTCGTCGATCCCGCGAGCGGGCGCGCGCTCGGCTACCAATCGCTGATGCGGATCGACCTTCCCAACCGCGTCGTCGAGGTCGGCAACGTGCTCTATTCGCCCGCGCTCCAGCGCAGCGCGGCGGCGACCGAGGCGCAGGCGCTCTACGCGCGCCACGTCTTCGACGACCTCGGCTTCCGACGCTACGAATGGAAGTGCAATGCGCTCAATTCGCCCTCGCGCGCGGCCGCGCTGCGGCTGGGCTTCGCCTACGAGGGCACGTTCCGCAGCCACATGATCGTCAAGGGCCGCACGCGCGACACCGCATGGTTCGCGATGACCGACGCCGATTGGCCCGCGCGCCGCGCCGCTTTCGAGCGGTGGTTGGCGGCGGAAAACTTCGACGCGCTGGGTCGCCAACGGGCGCCCTTGGCGGCGCTGCGGGACGGCGGCTGAGATGGACGCGGAATTCGCGGATCGCCGGGCGCGCTTCGCGGCGCTGCATGAGGCCGGCTGCTTCGTGATCCCCAATCCTTGGGACGTCGGCAGCGCGCGCGCCTTGGCGGCGTTGGGCTTCGAGGCTCTGGCCACGACGAGCGCCGGCATGGCGCTTTCCGCGGGACGGCCGGACGGCGCCACGACGCGTGACGAGGCGCTCCGCCACGTCGCGACGCTGGCGCGCGCGACGTCCCTGCCGCTCAACGCGGATTTCGAGGACGGATTCGGCGCGAGCGCCGAGGAGGTTGGCGAAAGCGTGCGGGCGTGCGTCGTCGCCGGCGCGTCCGGCTTATCGATCGAGGATTGGTCGAGCGACCCGGCGATCGGGTTCCACGCGCGCGACGTCGCCGTCCGTCGCTTGCGGGCGGCGCGCGCGGCCATCGATTTCTGCGGCGAACGCGTCCTCTTGGTGGCGCGCAGCGAAGCCTTCCTCAACGGGCATCCCGGCGGGCTCGGGGAGGCGCTGGCGCGCGTCGAGCGGTTCGCTTCCGAGGGCGCGGACGTCCTTTACGTGCCGGGCCTTTCGACCGACGAGGACGTGCGCGCGGTCGTCCGCGTCGCCGGGAGGACGCCGGTGAACGTTCTCGTCAACCGCCCGAATTTCACCGTCGCCCGCCTCGCCGACCTCGGCGTGCGGCGGATCAGCGTCGGCGCCGCGATGGCGCGCGCGGCTTGGGGCGGATTCCTGCGCGCGGCGCGCGAAATCGCCGCCGAAGGCCGCTTCGACGCCTTGGCGGACGCCGCCGCTTATGGTGACGTGGTATCGTTGCTGACCAAGACAGGGGAAAGACGCTGGCCATGACCGGACGACTGCAAGGCAAGAGGGCGCTGCTGACCGCGGCGGGCGCGGGCATCGGCCGCGCGACCGCGGAGGCCTTCGCGCGCGAGGGCGCGGAGGTGATCGCCACCGATCTCGACGTCGCGGCGCTGAAGGGGCTTTCCGGCGACCTGCGCAAGCTCGACGTGCGCTCGACCGCCGATGTCGAGGCGCTCGCCAAGGCCGTCGGCGCCGTCGACGTGTTGTTCAATTGCGCCGGCTTCGTCCACGCGGGCAGCGTGCTCGAATGCGACGAGGCGGCGTGGGACTTTTCGTTCGACCTCAACGTGAAGTCGATGCACCGCATGATCCGCGCCTTCCTGCCCGCGATGCTGGCCAAGGGCGGCGGCTCCATCGTCAACATGGCCTCGGCCGCCTCCAGCGTGCGCGGCGTGCCCAACCGCTACGCCTACGGCGCCACCAAGGCCGCGGTGATCGGCCTCACCAAGGCGGTGGCGGCGGATTTCATCCGCAAGGGCGTGCGCTGCAACGCCATCTGCCCCGGCACCGTCGAAAGCCCCTCGCTCGAACAGCGCATCGCCGCACAGGCGCGCCAGACCGGCGCGACCGAGGACGCGGTGCGCGCCGCTTTCGTCGACCGGCAGCCCCTGGGCCGGCTCGGCAAGGCGTCCGAGATCGCCTCGCTGGCGGTCTATCTGGCGTCGGACGAGAGCGCGTTCACGACCGGGCAGATCCACGTCATCGACGGCGGCTGGGCGCTCTGAGGGCCAGCAGGACGAACCGACGGGCGGCCCCGCCCGGTCGGCTGCCTGCGACCGCGTGACCCGCGAAATCCTCTCGCATTGGCGAAAAGCGGCCGCAAATCCCGATATATGTAGTTTGACTAATATATAGACGTGCCGCATTCTGGCGCCGGGAGGAAAGCCTTTGTCGTCGTCGAAGCCGGGCGCGCGCACGCGCGTCGACACGTCGCCGCCCGTCTCGGACGAGGTGAAAAAGACCACTTGCTACATGTGCGCGTGTCGCTGCGGCATTCGAGTGCACTTGAAGGACGGCAAGATCCGCTACATCGACGGCAACCCCGACCATCCGGTCAACAAGGGCGTGCTGTGCGGCAAGGGATCGGCCGGCATCATGCAGCATCATTCGCCGGCGCGGCTGCGCAAGCCGTTGCTGCGCACGGGCGAACGCGGGGCCGGCGAGTTCAAGGAAATCGAGTGGGAGGAGGCGCTGTCGCTGGCGACGCGCTGGCTGTCCGACATTCGTGGGACCGACCCGCGCAAGCTCGCCTTCTTCACCGGACGCGACCAGAGCCAATCGCTGACCGGCTGGTTCGCCAAGCAATTCGGCACCCCCAACTTCGCCGCGCACGGCGGCTTCTGCTCTGTCAACATGGCGGCGGCGGGGCTCTATTCCATCGGCGGCGCGTTCTGGGAGTTCGGCGAGCCGGACTGGGACGAGACCAAGTATTTCCTGATGTTCGGCGTCGCCGAGGACCACGATTCCAACCCGATCAAGATCGGGCTCGGCAAGCTGAAGGCGCGCGGGGCGAAGTTCGTCTCGGTCAACCCGGTGCGCACCGGCTATTCGGCGATCGCCGACGAATGGATCGGCATCGCGCCGGGGACCGACGGGCTGTTCGTCCTCGCGCTCGTCCACGAACTGCTGCGCAACGACAAGGTCGACCTCGACTGGATGGTTCGCTACGCCAACGCGCATTGGCTCGTGATCGACGCGCCGGGCGCGGCCGACGACGGCCTGTTCGCGCGCGGCGAGGACGGCAAGCCGCTGGCTTGGGACCGCGACGCCAAGGCGCCGCGCGACGCCTCGACGCCGGGAATGAACGTCGCCGTCGCCGGCGACGTCATGCTGCCCGACGGCCGCAAGGCGCGGCCGGCGTTCGACGCGATCGCGCGCCGCTATCTCGACGCCTCCTATGCGCCCGACGCGGTCGCGGAGCGCTGCGGCGTGCCGGCCGGCGACATCCGCCGCATCGCGGCCGAGATCGCCGAGGTCGCGTTCGAGCGGCGCATCGTGATCGACCAGCCGTGGACCGATTCCTCGGGCCGCCGCCACGAAAAGATGGAAGGCGCGCCGGTCGCGATGCACGCGATGCGCGGCGTCTCGGCGCACAGCAACGGGTTCCAGACCTGCCGGGCGATCCACCTGCTGCAAATGCTGATCGGGGCGATCGACGCGCCGGGATCGTGGCGCTACAAGTCGCCCTATCCCAAGCCGATCCCGCCCGGGCCGTTTCCCGGCGGCAAGACGACGGCGCCCGATACGCCGCTGCCGGCCATGCCGCTCGGCTTCCCGCAGGGGCCCGACGACCTGCTCGTCGACGCCAAGGGCGATCCGCTGCGCATCGACAAGGCGTTCTCGTGGGAGGCGCCGCTGGCGCTGCACGGGCTGATGCACATGGCGATCGCCAACGCCCACGCCGGCGACCCGTACCGCGTCGACACCCTGTTCCTCTACATGGCCAACATGGCGTGGAATTCGTCGATGAATCCCGGCGAGGCGTCGCGCATGCTCGCCGACAAGGACCCCGCCACGGGCGACTATCGCATCCCGCACGTCATCTATTGCGACGCCTACGCGTCGGAGACGGTCGCCTACGCCGACCTCGTCCTGCCCGACACGACCTATCTCGAGCGCTGGGATTGCGTGTCGCTGCTCGACCGGCCGATCGGCAGCGCGCACGGCCCGGCGGACGCGATCCGCCAGCCGGTGGTGAAGCCCGACCGCGACGTGCGCTCGTTCCAGGAGACACTGATCGCCATCGGCGCGCGGCTCGGCCTGCCGGGCTTCGTCGACGCCGAGGGCAAGCCGAAATACCGCGACTACGCCGACTATCTCGCCAACCACGAGCGCGCGCCCGGCATCGGACCGCTGGCCGGCTTCCGCGGCGAGGACGGCACGGCGATCGGCCGCGGCGCGCCAAACCCGAGGCAGCTCGACGCTTATGTCGCCAACGGCTGCTTCTGGCAGCATCATCTTCCGCCCGAGCAACTCTACTTCAAGTTCGCCAACCGCGACTATCTCGAAGGCGCCAAGGCGATGGGGTTGATTCCCGACGCCTCGCAGATCGTGATGCAGCTGTATTCGGAGCCGTTGCAGCGCTTCCGCCTCGCCGCGCGCGGCCATGGCGCCGTGCAGCCGCCGGACCGGCTGCGGGCGCGCGTCGACGCCGCATGCGACCCGCTCCCGATATGGTATCCGCCCGTCGAGGACGGCTTGGCTTCGGCCGCCGCGCATCCGTTCCACGCGATCACGCAGCGGCCGATGGCGATGTACCATTCGTGGGGATCGCAGAACGCTTGGCTGCGCCAGATTTTTTCGCGCAACTTCCTGTTCATGGCGCGCGCGAAGGCGGCTTCGATGGACGTCGCCGATCACGATTGGGTCTGGGTCGAGAGCCGCGTCGGCCGCGTGAAGTGCCGCGTGCGGCTGATGGACGGCGTCAATCCCGACACGGTGTGGACGTGGAACGCGATCGGCAAGCGCTCCGGCGCCTGGAACCTCGCGCCCGACGCGCCGGAATCGAAGGAAGGCTTCCTGCTGAACCACGTGCTCAGCGAGTTCCTGCCCGACGAGGCCGGCCAACGCCGCTCGAACAGCGATCCGGTCACCGGCCAGGCGGCGTGGTTCGACGCGCGCGTGCGCGTGACCAAGGCCGACCAAGCCGCCGAGACGTCGCCGCGCCCCTCGACGTTGAAGCGTTACGTCGGGCTGCCCGAGCCGCCGCGCATCCTGCGCTATGACGCGTCGGGCGCCGGCAAGGAGAAGGCGCGATGACATCGCTGCCCGACCGGATTCCGGGCGCCAGGAAGCTTGGCCTCGTGATCGACCTCGACACCTGCGTCGGCTGCCACGCCTGCGCGGTGAACTGCAAGGAATGGAACGCCAGCGGCCATTCCGCGCCGTTGACCGACCGCGACGCCTATCACGAGGCGCCCGACGGCGTGTGGTTCAACCGCATCCATTCCTACGAGGCGGGCGAGGGCGACAATTGCCGCACCGTGCATTTCCCGCGATCGTGCCTGCATTGCGAAACGCCGGCCTGCGTCACGGTGTGTCCGACCGGCGCGTCCTACAAGCGCGCCGAGGACGGCATCGTGCTCGTCGACGCCTCCATGTGCATCGGCTGCAAGCTGTGCTCCTGGGCCTGCCCCTACGGCGCGCGCGAGTTCGACGTGGACCAAGGCGTGATGAAGAAATGCACGCTCTGCGTTGATCGCATCTACAACGAGAACCTGCCAGAGCGCGATCGCGTGCCCGCCTGCGTCGCGACCTGCCCGACGCACGCGCGGCATTTCGGCGACCTCGGCGACCCGGAAAGCGACGTCTCGAAGCTGGTCGCCGCGCGCGGAGGCTTCGCGCTGATGCCCGAGCTGGGTTACGCGCCGGTCAACCGCTACTTGCCGCCGCGCAAGCCGGCGAAGACATCGGCGACGCCGGCGCCCAAGGCGGCGCCCGACGTCGCGGGCGCGCTGCTGCGCTGGATCGACCGAGCGCTGTCGCGCTGAGCGCTCACGGCCGCGCTTCGTCCAGCGCGAGGCGCAGCGCCAGCCCGCCGAGCACGCCGCCCATCAACCAGCGCTGCGCGCGCGCCCAAGCGGGGCGCCGCGCCAGGAACGAGGCCAGCGCGCCCGCCACCATGATGAAAGCGGCGTCGCCGCCGACCCCGATGGCGATCTGGGTCAGGCCGAGCTGCATCGTCTGGCCGAACACGTGGCCGGCGCCGGCGTCGATGAATTGCGGCAGCAGCGCGAGATAGAGCATGGCGATCTTCGGGTTCAGAAGGTTCGTCACGAGCCCCATCGAATAGAGCCGGCCGACGTCGGCGGCGGCGAGGCGCTTGGTCGCCAGCCCTTCGCCCTTGGAGCGGAACGCCCCCCACGCGAGCCAGGCGAGATAGGCCGCGCCGCAGGCCTTCAACGCGACATAGGCGAAGGGCACCGCCAACAGCAGCGCGGTGATGCCGAAGGCGGCCAGCAACAGGTACACGAAGAAACCCGTCGCCACGCCCGCCAACGCGACCAAGGCCGCCGCGCGGCCTTGGCAGAGCGCGCGCGACACGAGGTGGAGCATGTTGGGGCCGGGCGTCAGCACGAGGCCGACGCACACGAGTGCGAAGGCGCCCCACGTCAGGAACGATACGTGGCCCATGCCGATCAAAGCCCCCCGATGTTGACGTATTTGATCTCGACGTAACCCTCGATGCCGTATTTCGAGCCTTCGCGGCCCAGCCCCGACCGCTTGACGCCGCCGAACGGCGCCGCCTCGTTGGCGAGCGCGGGCGTGTTGACGGCGACCATGCCGGCCTCGATCGCCTCGGCGACGCGGAACACGCGGCCGAGGTCGCGCGCGTAGAAATAGGACGCGAGGCCGAACTCGCTGTCGTTTGCGAACGCGATCGCCTCCGCCTCGTCCTTGAAGGTCACCACCGGCGCGAGCGGAGCGAAGGTTTCCTCGTGGGCGACCTTCATCGCCTGCGTGACGCCGGTGACGATGGTGGGCTCGTAGAACGTGCCGCCGAGATCCGAACGCCGGCCGCCCGCGACCAGTTTGGCGCCCTTGCCCAACGCGTCCTTCAAATGGTCCTCCATCTTGGCCACCGCGCGCTCGTCGATCAGCGGTCCGATGGTGACGCCCGCCTCCGTGCCGCGGCCGATCTTCAGTTTGGCGACGCGCGCCGCGAGCTTCTCGACGAAGGCGGCCGCGACCGACTCCTGCACATAGATCCGGTTGGCGCACACGCAGGTCTGGCCGGCGTTGCGGAACTTCGAGGCCACGGCGCCGTCGGCCGCCGCGTCGAGGTCGGCGTCGTCGAACACGAGGAAGGGCGCGTTGCCGCCGAGCTCCAGCGACAGCCGCTTGATGTCGTGCGCGCTCCGCTCCATCAGCCAGCGGCCGACCGCGGTCGAGCCGGTGAAGGTGATCTTCGCCACGTCGGGATTGGCGCAGAATTCCTCGCCGATCGGCTTGGCGTCGCCGGTGACGACGGAGAACACGCCCTTGGGCACGCCGGCGCGCTCGGCGAGCACGGCCAGCGACAGGGCGGAGAGGGGAGTCTGCGAGGCCGGCTTGAGCACGAGCGAACAACCGGCCGCCAGCGCCGGGCCGGCCTTGCGCGTGATCATGCCGTTGGGAAAGTTCCACGGCGTGATGGCGGCGCACACGCCCACCGGCCGTTTGAACACGAGGATGCGCTGGCCCGGCGCGGCGGCGGGGATGACGTCGCCGTAGAGGCGCTTGGCCTCCTCGGCGAACCACTCGACGTAGCCCGCGTTCATCAGCACTTCGGCGCGCGCCTCCGCCAGCGGCTTGCCCTGCTCGGCGGTGAGGATCTGCGCGAGGTCGTCGGCATTGGCGACGATCAGGTCGAACCACTTGCGCAAGACGCCCGCGCGTTCCTTGGCGGGCCTGGCGGCCCAGCCGCGCATGGCCTCCTTGGCGGCGGCGATCGCGCGCCTCGCCTCCGCAGGGCCGAGATTGGGCACGTGGCCGATGATCGCGCCGTCGGCCGGATCGGCGACCGTGATCGCGCCGCCGGCGCCGGGTCCGACCCATTCGCCGCCGACATAGGCGCGGAATTCGAGCAGGCTCCGGTCCTTCAGCATGAGCGTGCGGGTCGCGGGCAGGTCGCGGGGTTTCTCGTTCATGGCCGGTCCTCGAAGGCGCCGCCGGGCGGCGTCGCGCAGCCGGGCGGGGAGGCGGGATTTATGCGCCGACCGGCGGACGGGGGCAATGCTGCGAACCTTGCGCGATGACGCCGGAAGCGCGCCATGCGAAGATCACGCCGGCAAGGGAGGAAGGACATTCGCCATGCCGGTCATTGACCCGATCGTGATCCTCGGCGCGGCGCGCACGCCGATGGGCGGCCTGCTCGGAGACCTGAAGGACGTGCCGGCGCCGCAGCTCGGCGCCGTGGCGATCGAGGCCGCGCTCGCTCGCGCCGGCGTCGGTCGGCAAGCGGTCGACGCGGCGATCATGGGCTGCGTGTTGCCGGCGGGCTTGGGCCAGGCGCCGGCCCGGCAGGCCGCGCTCGCCGCCGGTCTGCCGCAAGGCGCCGGCGCGACCACGGTCAACAAGATGTGCGGCTCGGGCATGAAGGCTGCGATGCTCGCGCATGACGCGCTGCTGGCGGGCTCGGCGCGGGTCGTCGTCGCCGGCGGCATGGAGAGCATGAGCAACGCGCCCTACCTGCTCGAACGCGCGCGCGCCGGCTATCGCATGGGACATGCGCGCGCGATGGACTCGATGTTCCTCGACGGGCTCGAAGACGCCTATGACAAGGGGCGCCTGATGGGGACGTTCGCGGAGGATTGCGCGCAGGCGTTGCAATTCACGCGCGCGGAGCAGGATTCCTACGCGCTCTCCTCGCTCGAACGCGCGCTTGCCGCGGAAAAGTCCGGCGCCAGCGCCGACGAGATCGCGCCCGTCGCGGTCGCCGGCCGCGTCGAGACGGTCGTCGCGCGGGACGAACAGCCCGCCAAGGCGCGACCGGAGAAGATCCCGACGCTGAAGCCGGCGTTCCGAGACGGCGGCACGGTGACGGCCGCCAATTCCTCGTCGATCTCCGACGGCGCCGCGGCGCTCGTGCTCGCCCGCGCGAGCCAAGCCGAGCGGCTGGGCGCGACGCCGCTGGCGCGGCTGGTCGCCCACGCGAGCCACGCGATGGCGCCGAAGGACTTCCCGGTCGCGCCCGTCGGCGCCATCGCCAAACTGCTCGAAAAATGCGGCTGGCGGGCGGAAGACGTCGACCTGTTCGAGGTCAACGAAGCCTTCGCGGTGGTGGCGATGGCGGCGATGCAGGGCTGCGGCATCCCGCGCGAAAAGCTCAACGTGCGCGGCGGCGCCTGCGCGCTCGGCCATCCCATCGGCGCGTCGGGCGCGCGCATCCTGGTGACGCTGCTCTCGGCGATGAAGGAACGCGGCGCCCGGCGCGGCGTGGCCGCGATCTGCATCGGCGGCGGGGAAGCGACCGCCGTGGCGCTGGAACGGGGGTGAGGAGAGAGCGAATTTATTTTCGCGACGGCGTCGAAACGGGGATCGTCCGCGCGTCTTTGTTCGGGCGCGGCGACGGCGTCGCGCGAAAGAGGGAACGACCATGCAATACATGCTGCTGATCCACGCCGACGAAACGGCCTTCGCCGCCATGCCCAAGGCGCAGGCGGAGGCCGGGCTGGCCGCGTACGGCGCCTATACGAAAGCGATGAACGACGCGGGCGTGCTGAAAGGCGGCGACCGCCTGCGTCCGACCGCGATGACCACCACCGTGACTGCCAAGGGGGGTAAGGCGGTCGTCGTCGACGGCCCGTTCGCCGAAACCAAGGAGCAGCTCGGCGGCTATTACCTCATCGAGGCCAAGGATCTCGACGAGGCCATCTCCTGGGCGTCTCGCTGCCCGGGCGTGCATCACGGCGCGGTCGAAATCCGCCCGATCTGGGCCGCGTGAACGGTTCGGAAGTCTTTCGCGCCACCGAGCGGGCGGCGCGAGAGAGTTATGGCCGACTGGTCGCGCATCTTGCGCGCGAGGCGCGCGACTTGGCCGCCGCCGAAGACGCGCTCGCCGACGCCTTCGCGCTCGCGCTCGAAAATTGGCCGCGCGACGGGACGCCAGCGAACCCGCAAGGTTGGCTTGCGACCGTCGCCCGCAACCGCCTGCGCGACGCGGCCCGGCGGCGCGCGACCGCATCGCGTTCGCTGGAGACGCTGACGATGTTCGAGCGCGACCTTCGCTCGGCGGTGCGCGCGACCGGCGTCGCCGACCGTCGTCTCGAACTGATGTTCGCCTGCGCCCATCCCGCGATCGACCCCGCGATGCGGGCGCCGCTGATGTTGCAGGTCGTGCTCGGGCTCGACGCGGCCGCGATCGGCGCGGCCTATCTCGTCGCGCCGGCGACGATGGGCCAGCGCCTCTCCCGCGCCAAGGCGAAAATCCGCGACGCCGGCGTGCCCTTCCGCGTCCCGGAACCCGAAGAGCGGCGCGAACGGATGTCGTTCGCGCTGGAGGCGATCTACGCGGCGTTTTCCAACGCGTGGGGCGAGGCATTCGCCGACGATCCGCGCGGTCGCGACCTTTCGACCGAAGCGATCTGGCTCGCGCGCGTGGCGGCGGCGCTTGCCCCCGGCGAGCCCGAGACGCTCGGCTGCCTGGCGCTGCTGCTCTACGTCGACGCCCGCCGGCCGGCGCGACGCGATCCCGTCGGCAGCTACGTGCCACTGTCCGGGCAGGACGTGAGTTTGTGGAACGGCGCGGCGATCGACGAGGCCGAACGGCTGCTGTCCGCCGCGTCGATCATGGGGCGGCCCGACCGGTTTCAGATCGAAGCGGCGATCCAGTCGGCGCATTGCGCGCGTCGCCGGACGGGCGCGACGGATTGGCCGGCGATCTCCCTGCTCTACGCGCGACTGTACGAAATCACGCGCTCGCCGGTCGTGGCGGTCAACCGAGCCGTCGCCGTCGCCGAAGTCGAGGGCGCCGCCGCCGGCCTCGCGTTGCTGGCCGAAGTCGAAGGCGAGGGCGGGCTTCTCGACTTTCAACCCCTCTGGGCGGCGAAAGCCGAATTGTCCGCGCGCGCACACGCGACCGAAGCGGCGCTGGAAGCTTATGGGCGGGCGATCGGCCTCGAACGGGACCCGGCGGCAAGGGCGTTCCTGATCGAGCGGCGAGCGCGCTTGGCGCACTGAGGACAGAGCGAAGTGGCCGTCGCCCCGCGAAGATCGGACGAAAGCCCCCCTCGTCATTCCGACGGGAACAGGTCGCCGCGTCCGCGCGCATGGTGGATGGCGGTGCGCGCGTCGGGATCGAGGATGAGGTAATGCGCCACGCTGGGCCGCGAGAAATAATCGCGCAGCTTGCGGCCGTGATCGAGCGATGCGGTGGAGGGCGACAGCACCTCGACGACGATGACGGGATTGGACGCTTCCAGCGCGTCGCCGTCGAGTCGTTCGCCGCGGTTCACCAACGCATCGGGTTCATAGACGGTTGCGGGTCCTATCCGCACGGCGACGCCTTCGCCAAGGGCCTCGCATGGCGCTTTCGAACTGGCGAGCGCCGCGTGCGCCGAATACTTGGTCCTGACGTGCGCCATCCGCTCCGGCGACATCGCCACCGGCGCGCCGTCGTGCAGTTCCCACTTGCCGTCGCGTCCCTCGTAGCTTTCGAGATACGCGTCGGCGCCAATTAGAACCTTCGGAGAGGCGATTCCGGACATCTGCGTCTTCCCGCGACAGAGCGGCCGCAATTCAGCGGAAACGCCCGGTCGCGGCACCCGCTCAGTTCATGGTCGGGATGGCGAATTCGGCGCCTTCCTTGACGCCCGACGGCCAGCGCGACGTGATCGTCTTGGTCTTGGTGTAGAAGCGGATCGAATCCGGTCCGTGCTGGTTGAGGTCGCCGAAGCCCGAGCGTTTCCAACCGCCGAAGGTGTAATAGGCGACCGGAACCGGGATCGGCACGTTCACGCCCACCATGCCGACCTGCACCTTGCTGGCGAAGTCGCGCGCGGCGTCGCCGGCGCGCGTGAAGATGGCGACGCCGATGCCGTATTCGTGGTCGTTGCACAGGCCGAGCGATTCCTCGTAGGTCTTGGCGCGCACCACCGAAAGCACTGGCCCGAAGATCTCTTCCTTGTAGATGCGCATGTCCTTGGTCACGCCGTCGAACAGCGAGCCGCCGAGGTAAAAGCCGTTCTCGTAGCCCTGCATCTTGAAGCCGCGGCCGTCGACGACGAGCTTGGCGCCCTCCTGCACGCCGATGTCGATGTAGCCCTTCACCTTGTCGAGATGCGCCTTGGTGACGAGCGGGCCGAAGTCGGCGGAGGGGTCGGTCGAGGGGCCGATCTTCAGCGATTCGATGCGCGGCACGAGGCGGCGCACCAGTTCGTCGGCGGTCTTCTCGCCGACCGGCACCGCGACCGATACCGCCATGCAGCGCTCGCCGGCCGAGCCATAGCCGGCGCCGATCAGCGCATCGACCGCTTGGTCCATGTCGGCGTCGGGCATCACGACCATGTGGTTCTTGGCGCCGCCGAAGCAGTGCACGCGCTTGCCGCTCGCGGTGCCGCGCGAATAGATGTAGTGGGCGATCGGCGTCGAGCCGACGAAGCCGATGGCCGCGATGTCCGGGTCGTCGAGAATGGCGTCCACCGCGACCTTGTCTCCGTTGACGACGTTGAGGATGCCCGCCGGCCCGCCCGCCTCGAGGAACAGTTCGGCCAGCCGCATCGGCACGCCGGGGTCGCGCTCCGAAGGTTTCAGGATGAAGGCGTTGCCGCAGGCGATGGCCGGCGCCAGCTTCCATAGCGGGATCATGGCGGGGAAGTTGAAGGGCGTGATGCCCGCCACCACGCCGAGCGCCTGGCGCATCGAATAGGTGTCGATGCCGGGGCCCGCGCCGTCGGTGTATTCGCCCTTCATCAGGTGGGGCACGCCGAACGAGAATTCCAGCACCTCGATGCCGCGCTGGATGTCGCCCTTGGCGTCGACGACGGTCTTGCCGTGTTCGCGCGCGAGACAATCGGCGAGCTCGTCCATGTGCTTCACGATCAGCTCGTAGAACTTCATCATGATGCGCGCGCGGCGTTGCGGGTTGGTCGCAGCCCAGACCGGCTGCGCCTTCTTGGCGTTCAGCACCGCGGCACGCACTTCCTGCGCGCTCGCCAGCGCCACCTTGGCGCGCACCGTGCCGTCGAGCGGCTGGAACACGTCCGCCGCGCGACCCGAGGCGCCGGCGACGCGCTTGCCACCGATGAAGTGACCGTAATCGAGCATGGGAGTTCCTCCGACTTCGTGGTTTTGACCTGCACCTCCCTATTCCAAGAAAATTTGCACACAATCGCGACTTTCGCGCTTTGCTTGTGCAGAAAATGGCTAAGATGATGGATCCGCCCATTCACGGGCGGACCCATGCTTTAGGTCGAGAAACCGCCTCGCCTCGCCTCTCAGTCGAACGCCGCCCTGTTCTCCACGAAGAAGCCTTCCAGCGAACGGGCGGGCCTGCCCGTCAGCCGCGCCACCACGTCGCTGGCCACCGCGATCCGGCCTTCGCTTGTGTTGGCGTCGAAGCTGGCGATGAACTTCGCCATCGGCTCGGGCACGCCATGGGCGGTCATGCCGGCGACGAGTTGCGCGTCCGTCACGGCAACGACGTTCAACGGCTTGCCGACGACCTTGGACGCCACGGCGGCGATTTCTGCCGACGTCATCGCTTTCGCGCCCACGACGTCGATGGCTTCCTCGACCGGCGTCGGGCCGAGCAGCGCGGCGGCCGCGACGCGCGCCACGTCCGCGCGTGCGACATGGGCGAGCTTGCCGTCGCCGGCGGCGCTGTACCACACGCCCGAGGCGAAGGCGGTCGGCAGCGAGAGCAGCAGGTTCTCCTGATACCAGCCCGCGCGCAGGAAATTGTGCGGCAGGCCGCTGTCGCGGATCGCCTTCTCGGTGCCGAAATGCACGGGCGCGACGGCGACCGGCGAGTCGGCGGTCGGGTTCACCATCGAGGTGTAGAACAATCGGCCGACGCTCGCGGTCTTGGCGGCGTCGACCGCGGCGCCGTGCTGGCGCAGGCGCTTGCCGGAATCTATGTCGTCGGTCGATACCAGCAGCAGCTTGTCGACGCCCTTGAAGGCGGTCGCCAGCGACCCGGCGTCATCGAAATCGACGCGACGGATTTCCGCGCCCTTGGCCGCGAGGTCGGCGATCTTGGCGGTGTCGCGCGTTCCCGCCACGACCTTGGCGCCGCCGGCGGACAGCAGGTTCTCGACGATCTGACGGCCCAATTTCCCGGACGCGCCGGTGACGAGGATGGTCTGCGACATGTTGAACCCCTTCATTTCACGCAAAAGTCTCTATTTTGCGTATGGTTTTAAAAAGAGACCAGAGCTACATATGGAAGTGTGAGCGCTCCGCAAGACGGCACATCGACCGACGCTGGGCAGGAAAAGGGAACCGTATGGCCGACACGGCCCCCAAATTGAAGGCGTGGCGCGATCTCGACGCCGCGGGCTTGATCGAAGCCAATTGTCCGGTGCGCGACGTGCTGGCCAAGATCGGCGACAAATGGTCGACCTTGGTGGTGGCCGAATTGTGCGACGGACCCAAGCGCTTCGGCGCCATCCGCCGCGGCATCCCCGACGTCTCGCAACGGATGCTGACGCAGACGCTGCGCGATCTCGTGCGCTTCGGCGTCGCTTCTCGCAAAGTGTTCGATACGTCGCCGCCCGGCGTCGAATATGCGCTCACCCCGCTCGGCAAATCGCTGCTGGCGCCGCTGTCGGCGCTGGTCGGCTGGGCCGAAGCCAACCACGCGGCGATCCGCGCCGCACGCGACGCCCACGACGGTGGGGCGCGGCGCGGTCGATAGGACCGCGCCTTGCGGTGCCGCGCCGCGAGGGCCACATTCGCACGCGAAGACGCGGCTGGCCGGCCGCGACGGTGCAGCTAAGGAAACGTTTGGCACATGGCTCGCGATCCCTATCTCGTCCTCGGGCTTTCCAAGGGCGCTTCCGAAGCGGAGATCAAGAAGGCGTTCCGTCGCCTCGCCAAGAAATTCCACCCGGATCAGAGCAAGGAGCCGCGCGCCAAGGATCAATTCGCCGAGGTCAACCAAGCCTATGAGATCCTCGGCGATGCGAAGAAACGGGCGGCCTTCGACCGCGGCGAGATCGACGCCGAGGGCAAACAGCGCTTCCAAGGCTTCGAGGGCTTCCAGCAGGGCGCGCGCGCCGGCGCCGGAGGCGGCCGACGCTTCGAATACGAGTTCGGCGATGCGGCGCGCGGCGGCCAAGCCGGCTTCGACCCCTCCGACATCCTGTCGGAGTTGTTCGGCGGCGCGCGCGGCGGCCGGCGTTCGCGGGGCCCCCACCGCGGCGAGGACGTGGTCGCGGTCGCCACCATCCCCCTCAAGGAGGCCGTGCTCGGCGGCTCGGTTCGCGTGTCGATGCCCAACGGCAAGACGCTCGACGTGACGATCCCAGCTGGCTCGGACGACGGTCGGCAAATCCGCCTGCGCGGACAGGGCCAAGCATCTCCCGACGGCGGCGAGGCGGGCGACGCCATCGTCTCGCTCAAGATTGCGCCCCATCCCCATTTCCGCGTCGAGGGCCGCGACCTCCGGCTCGACTTGCCGGTGACGCTGTATGAGGCGGCGTTGGGCGCCAAGGTGCGCGCGCCGACGCTGTCGGGCGAGGTCGAGCTGGGGATTCCGCCGGGCTCGAACTCGGGGCGCGTGCTGCGTTTGCGCGGCAAGGGCCTGCCGGCGGGGGCCGGCGGCCCGGCCGGCGACCTGCTGGTGACGCTGCGCGCGATGCTGCCGGAGGCCGCCGATCCCGCGCTCGAGACGCTGCTCAAGAAGATGCGCGCGGACGCGCCTTACGATCCGCGCGGCAAGGCGTTCAACGAATGAGGCTGCCCGCGGCGGTTTACGCGCCGCCGAGCAGAGAGCCGGAGAACCAATAGACCGTGCCGAGCACGAGGCCGAGGCAGGTCGCATAGACCGTGATCGCCACGACGACGCCCGCGCCGCCCTCGGCCGGCTCGTCGACGTAGTCGCCCGCCGGTTTTTCGCCGGTCACCATGGCGGTGATCAGCGGCTCCTTCTTGAAGAACTGGTACATGACGTTGGCCGCGACATGCACCGCGATGAACAGCAGCAGCAGCTTGGCGATCACCTTGTG
>JAGWKJ010000016.1 GCA_028865375.1 Hyphomicrobiales bacterium
CCGGCGCCGCGCGCACCGGGCCGAGATCGACCGCGAGCAGGCGCGCATGCGCGCGGTCCGACAGGCCGAGCGCGAGGTGCACGACGCCGGCGGGCTCGGGCAGGTCGTCGACATAGGCCGCCGCGCCGCGCACGTGCTTCTCCGCGCTGTCGTGCGCGATCGCGGCGCCGACCTGCGCCGACCCAGAAGCCGGTCGATGGGGCGGGCGATCAAGCATGGGCGTCCTCCGCCAGTCGTCCGGCGACGCGCGCGGGTCCGTGGGCGACTTCGCGCGCGAAGCGACGCAGCAGGTTGGCCGCGACGAGCGCGCGATAGCGCGCCGAGGCGCGGTGGTCGTCGAGCGGCGCGAAATCGAGCGCGCGCACGGCCGCCTCGGCCGCGTCTCCGTCGAACGGCCGGCCGACCAGCGCGCGTTCGGCCGCCGACGCGCGTTTGGGCGTGCCGGCCATGCCGCCGAAGGCGAGCCGCGCTTCCTCCACGCGACCGTCCGCGCCGAGGTCGAGCCGGAACGCGCCGGCGAGCGTCGAGATGTCCTCGTCGAAGCGCTTGGTCACCTTGGAGGCGTGGAACAGCGTGTGCGGGCCGGGCTTGCGCGCGATGACGTCGAGCACGAACTCGCCGGGGCGGCGGTCCTGCTTGCCGTAGGCGACGAAAAAATCCTCCAGCGGCATCGCGCGCACCTCGTCGCCGCGCCGCAGACGCAGGGTCGCGCCGAGCGCGATCAGCAACGGCGGCAGGTCGCCGATGGGCGAGCCGTTGGCGACGTTGCCGCCGACGGTGCCGGCGTTGCGCACCTGCGCGCCGCCGAACCGGCGCAGCCATTCGTCGATCTGCGGATCGAGCGCGCCGAGGACCTCGCGCGCGCGGGCGATCGTGACCCCTGCGCCGAGGCGGATTTCGCCGCCGAGGTCCTCGATCGCGTCCAAGCCTCGCACGCGGCCGAGCAGGATCGCGACGGCGGGCCGTTGCAGCGCCTTGGTCAGGCGAAGTCCGACGTCGGTCGCGCCCGCGATAAGGACGGCGTCGGGATTGGCGATGCAGAGCGCCGCGAGGCCGTCGAGGTCGACCGGCGCGTGCAGCGTCCGCCCGCCGGCCGCGATTTCGAGCGGCGCGCCGTCGTCGAGCGCGGCAAGCCGTGCCGCGACCTCGGCGACCCGCGCGCCGCGCGGATCGGCGGCCTTCGGCGCCGCGGCGGCGTCCATCGCGGCGGCGACGATCGGCGCGTAGCCGGTGCAGCGGCACAGGTTGCCGGCCAGCGCGTCCTCGACGGCGGCCTCGTCCGTCGCGCCGCCGCCGCGCCATTGCGCGTAGAGCGACATCACGATGCCCGGCGTGCAGAAGCCGCATTGCGATCCGTGGCGCGCGACCATCGCCGCCTGGACGGGATGCATCGCGCCGTCGGCGCCGCCGACATGCTCGATCGTCAGCACGTGCAGGCCGTCGAGCGCGGCCAATGGCAGGATGCAGGAATCCATCGCCTCGTAAGCGACGACGACCCCCCGCGCGCGACCGACGGCGACGGTGCAGGCGCCGCAATCGCCCTCCGCGCAGCCCTCCTTCGTGCCGACGAGCCGCCGGTCCTCGCGCAGGAAGTCGAGCAACGTGCGCGTCGGGTCGGTGGGCGCGACCGCCACCGCCTCGTCGCCGAGCAGGAAGCGGACTTCGCGCCTCGGCGGGGGGACGTCGTGGCCGGTCATGGCGCCATCATCGCGCTTGGGGGGCGGCCCGTAAAGCGCGGTTGCAATGCTGCTGTCGTCGTCCCTCGCCCTCCCCGTCTTGTCGAGGAGCGGAGCGACGAAGCTGTCCAGCGTCCGTCGTCATGGCACGGGACTTTGCCATGGGTCCGGATTGCGTCGCTTCGCCCCCAAAGACGGCGGAAGATCGGGCGCGATGACGGCGATGTCCGCCGGCGCCCCAAACGCGAGGACGCCCCGCCTTTCCCTCGCGCCTTAGCTTGGGCTATCGCTGCGCGCCATGGCGCGCGCGACCCCCCTCGTGAAGATCTGCGGCCTCTCGACGCCCGAGACGGTCGAGGCCGCGCTGGCGGCCGGCGCCGACATGGTCGGCTTCGTGTTCTTCGCCAAGAGCCCGCGCAACGTCGCGCCGGAGACGGCCGGCGCGCTGGCCGCGCCCGCGCGCGGCCGCGCCCGCGTCGTCGCGCTCACCGTCGACGCCGACGACGCGCTGATCGAGGCCATCGGCGCGGCGCTCGCCCCCGACCTGCACCAGCTGCACGGCCGAGAGAGTCCCGCCCGCGCAGCCGCGATCCGCGACCGCTCGGGCGTTCCCGCGATGAAGGCGCTGGCGGTCGCGGCACGCACCGACGTCGCGGCCGCCGAGGCCTATGCCGACGCGGTCGAGCGCATCCTGTTCGACGCCAAGCCGCCGAGGGACTCGGCCCTGCCCGGCGGCAACGGCCGCGCCTTCGATTGGTCGCTGCTCGCCGGTTACGCGGGCGCCACGCCTTGGATGCTGTCGGGCGGGCTCGGCCCGGACAACGTCGCCGAAGCGATCCGGATCTCGGGCGCGCGCGAAGTCGACGTGTCGTCAGGCGTAGAGTCGGCGCCCGGCGTCAAGGACGTAGGCTTGATCCGCGCCTTCGTGGCCGCGGCGAAGGCCGCACGCGGTTGACGATGGCGACGCCGCCGCTATAGGTGGCGCGCCGCGCGGGCGTGGCGGAATTGGCAGACGCGCCAGACTCAAAATCTGGTTCTGGTGACAGAGTGTCGGTTCGACCCCGACCGCCCGCACCATCTCATCGGGACGGCCTCGCCGAGGCCTGCGCGGGTCACTCCGCCAGCGCGTCCATCGTCGGATCGACGCCGAAGCGGCGGTCGATCGGCCGCAGCGCCAGCGCCCGCAGGCCCATCGCCCGCCCGAAGGACAGCGGTTCGTCGGCGGCGGCCTGCTGGCCGTCGGCGGGACGCGAAGGCGGAAGCGGCGCGGCGGCGGCCGGTTGCAACAGGTCGACCGGCGGGGCGTCGGCGACCGGCTTCTTCTTGCCGAACAGCGCGAACAACCCGTCGAGCGGCGACCCGCCCGCCGCCGGCGCCTTGGCGGCCGGCGCCTGCGCCGTCAGGCTCGCGGGCACCAAAGTGACCGGTGGCGCGGAAGCGGCGACGCTGGCGACAGGCTTGGCGACCGTCGGCTTGGCGATGGCCGTGACGATCGGATTGCCTTTGGCGTCGAGCGGCACGATCTGGGGGCCCGACGCGATCGCGTCGGGCCGGCTCATCGGCTCGCCGTCGGTGGCGAAGGCCGCGTTCTGTCCGCCGTCGGCATAGACGACCCGGACCGGCTGCAAGCCGCCCTGCACGAGGGCCGCCACCTTGGCGTCGTCGGCCTGTTCCTTCGAGGCCACCGCCGCCTCCACGCGCGGGTCGCCCGTCAGCGCGGGACACGGCCCGCCCATCGGCGCGCGGCCGCCGGCGCCGGTGACGCCGAAATGGTAATGCCCGCCGCACACCGCTACCACGGGCGGTCGCCGCGTGACGTCGAAATGGTCGACGCCGACCTTGAGCTCGCGCCAGAACGCGATGTTGCGGTCCTCGCGCATGGCGGCGAGGTTCTTGGCCGTCATGCGGAAGGGCAGCGCCTGCATCTGGATTTCGCGCTGCCCGCCGGCGAAGGCCTCGCGGGCGAGCGCGTAGATCTCGCCGATCTGCTTGTCGGTCATCGAAAAGCAGCCGGCCGACGAACAGACGCCGTGGACCATGATCGAGCCGCCGCTCCGCCCGTGCTCGCGGTCGTAGGCGTTGGGATAGCCGACGTTGAACGACAGGTAGTAGTGCGAATTCGGGTTCATCTGCGCGGGCGTGATCGAATAGAACCCCTCGGGCACCTGGCGGTCGCCTTCGCGCATCTTGGGGCCGAGCTGGCCCGACCAGCGACAGATCGGGAACGTCTTCAGGTAGCGATAGCGGCCGGTGGAATCCGCCTTCCAGATCTCGAGCGTCGCGTCCTTCTTGTAGGTGCGGATGAGGATCGGCGAGGAATCGGTCATGTCCTTGGCGCGCATCAGCGCCTCGGTGTCGCCGGGGATGGGCGCATAGGCGCGGTTGGAATAGTCGGTCGCGCCCTCGCAACCGGCCAAAGCCAAGCCGCCCACCGCCAGCGCGGCGGCGAGAGCGAAACGCGTGGCGGCGCCATTGGCGAGCGATTTCGTCGACGCTTCGGCCGACTTCATGACGATCAGGTTGGACATCAGGCCCCTCGACCCCTTGGCCGCTCGGATAGCGCCAGACTGCGTCGAAAATCCAAAGATTCCTTAACCTTGGTGACTAGCACGGGGAAAACCGCGCAACAAGGTTGACGAACCGTTTCCGCCGGCCGCTCAGATCTTGCGGCCGATGGCCAAGAATCTCTCGGCCCGCGCCTCGCGCGCCTGGTCGGGCGTGAGGTTCGAGAGCTGGGCGAACGCCTCGTCGAGCGCCTTGCCCGTCGCCGCGATGGCGGCGGCGGGGTCGCGATGGGCGCCGCCGAGCGGTTCGGGCACGATCGCGTCGACGATGCCGAATTTCACGAGGTCCTGCGCCGTGATCCGCATCGCGGTGGCGGCTTCCTGCGCGTGGGCGCTGTCGCGCCACAGGATCGAGGAGGCGCCCTCCGGCGAGATCACCGAATAGATTGCGTGCTCCAGCATCAGCACCTTGTTGGTGGCGGCGATGGCGATGGCGCCGCCCGAGCCGCCCTCCCCGATGATGACCGACACGCTGGGCGCGCCGAGCTGGAGGCAGGCCTCGGTCGAGCGCGCGATGGCCTCGGCCTGGCCGCGCGCCTCCGCCTCGATGCCGGGAAAGGCGCCGGCCGTGTCGACGAAGGCGACGCAAGGCAGGCCGAAGCGGTCGGCGAGTTCCATCAGGCGCGTCGCCTTGCGATAGCCTTCCGGCTTGGGCATCCCGAAATTGTGCTTGAGGCGGGTTTCCGTGTCCGAGCCCTTTTCCTGGCCCATGACGCAGATCGCCTGGCCGCGAAAACGGCCGAAACCGCACACGATGGCGGCGTCCTCGCCGAACGAGCGGTCGCCCGCCATCGGCGTGAATTCCTCGATCAGGCCGGCCACGTAGTCGAGGCAATGGGGCCGCGCCTTGAAGCGCGCGACTTCGGCCTTCTGCCACGGCGTGAGGTTGGAATAGAGGTCGACCAGCGCCTTCTGCGATTTGGCCTCGAGCCGGGCGAGGTCGTCGCCGATGGCGACCGCGCCGCCCTTGTCGCCGACCGCGCGCAATTCCTCGATCTTGGCGTCGAGCTCGGCCAAAGGCTGCTCGAAGCTCAAATAACTGCGCATCGCCGCTCCCGCACGGCGCGCCCTCGCGCGCGGGCGAGGTTAAACGCGGGCGGGGCCGCGCGTGTCAAGGCGCTGACCCCTTCACGCCCCCATCTTCGCCACCAGCGCGTCGGAGACCTCGAAATTGGCGTAGACGTTCTGCACGTCGTCGTTGTCTTCCAGCGAGCCGATCAGGCGCAGGATCTTCTCGCCCGCCTCGTCGTCGACCGCGACCATGTTTTGCGGGCGCCAGACGATGGACGCCTTGCGCGGTTCGCCGAACTTCGCCTCCAGCGCCTTCTGCACCTCGCGCAGGCTTTCCATCGCGGTGACGACTTCGTGGCCGTCGGGGCCCGACGCGACGTCGTCGGCGCCGGCCTCGATGGCGGCCTCCATCATCGCGTCCTCGTTCGCGGCCTTGGGATCGTATGCGACGAGACCCACGCGATCGAACATGAAGCTCACCGCGCCGGTCTCGGCCAGCGCGCCGCCGGCTTTCGAGAAATAGGAGCGCACTTCGCCCGCCGTGCGGTTGCGGTTGTCGGTGAGCGCCTCGACGATGACGGCGACGCCGCCGGGCGCATAGCCCTCGTAGCGAACCTCGTCGTAGTTCTCGCCCTCGCCGCCGGCCGCCTTCTTGATCGCGCGCTCGATGTTGTCCTTGGGCATGTTCTCGGCGCGGGCGGCGAGCATCGCGGCGCGCAGGCGCGGGTTCATGTCGGGGTCGGGCAGGCCGAGCTTGGCCGCCACCGTGATCTCGCGCGCGAGCTTGGAGAAGAGCTTCGAGCGGATCGCGTCCTGCTTGCCCTTCTTGTGCATGATGTTCTTGAACTGGCTGTGGCCGGCCATCGGTCTCTCTCGCGTCTCGTCGGTTCGCGCCCGGCGGGCGGGCGCAGGGTTCAGTCGTCGAGGCTCATACTCCGCCGCATGAAACCGTCAAACAGCGGGACGGTAAAGGCGACGTCGCCGTGGGCGGGGGAATAGACCATGCCCTTCTGTATGAGGCTCGCCCGCACCGGCGCGACTTGCGACGATTCCTTTCGCAGCAAATCCGCGACGTCTCCGGACCGATAGGTCGGTCCGGGACCGAGTTCGGCCATCGCGCGCAGATAGCGACGCTCGAGCGGCGTCGTCCGGTTCAGCCTGACGCGAAAGAAACTGGCGTCGAGTGCGTGCAGCGACCTCTCCGTCGCGTCCTCCGCGACATCGGCCCCTATGGGCGTTGCCGTCGCGGCCTCCCAGCAATGCTTTCCCCATTCCTGAACGAAGTAGGGATACCCTCGGGTCTCGCGCAAAACGCGCATCGTCGCTTCTTCGGCATAGTCGACGCCGAGTCGGCGCGCCGGATCGACCAGAGCGGCCCGAGCCGCGGCCTCGTTCAATCTGTCGACTTCGACGAATTCGAACAGCCGCTCGGAATAGGACTTGGCGCGGCCGGCCAATCCCAAGAGCTGCGGCAATCCCGCGCCGAACAGGGTCACCGGGACCCCGTCTTGCGCGATCCGATGGATCGCGGCGATCAGGGCGCCCAGTTCGTCTTTCTTGATGTATTGCATTTCGTCGACGAAAAGCGCGAAGGCCCCCTTTTCCCGCCCGGCCGCCGCGCCGATCTCCACGAAGAGATCGCCGAGGTCGCGTTCCAAGTCCCCGCTGTCCGCGACCCCAAAAATCGGACCGGCGTCGATCGCGACTTCGATATCGTTGAACTTCAGCTTCATCGCCTTGCCGAAGGCCGCCAAAATGCCGAAGAGCCGGCTCTTGACGGCCGCTGCCGAGCTGATTTTCAGCAGCGCGCCGCGCAGGATGGGAACGATGATTTCCGGAAGCGAACGCCCTTCCGGCGCCTCCAAGGATGCCGTCACGATTCCGCGCGCTTCCGCGTCCGTCCGGATTTTGTTGAGCAGCACAGTCTTGCCGACGCCGCGGAGCCCGTAAAGCATCATGCCGCGGGCAGGCAGACCGTTGCGGACGCGATCAAGGGCGATGGCGCCACGCTCGACGAGTTCGTCGCGCCCCGCCAATTCCGGCGGCCGCAAGCCGGCGCCGGGCGCATAGGGATTCGTCCTCGGGTCCATCTATAAGTTCTTTATCTATTTATAAGAGACATCGATAACTTCCATAATCTCCTTATAAAGTCAAATCCGAAGGGTGCCTCTCTGCTCCCTACGCCGCCAAAGCCCTGAAAATCCCACGCAATTCGGCAAGGCCCTTGAGCCGGCCTATGCAGGAATAACCCGGGTTCACTTTTTTGCCGATGTCGTCGACGATCCGGTGGCCGTGATCGGGCCGATAAGGCAGCACGGCATCGGGGCGGCCTTCGACGCGCCTTCGGGCCTCCTCGGCGAGCAGCGCCTTGGCGACCGCGACCATGTCGGTATCGCCTTCGAGGTGCTCCGCCTCGTGGAACGAACCGTCGGCCTCCCGCTTCACGTTGCGCAAGTGGACGAAGTTGATGCGCGGACCGAACTCGCGCGCCATCGCGGGCAGGTCGTTGCCGGCGCCGGCGCCGAGCGAGCCGGTGCAGAAGGTCACTCCGTTGGCCGGCTCGGGCGAGGCGGCGAGGATCGCGCGCAGGTCGGCGGCGTCCGTCGTCACCCGCGGCAGGCCGAACAACGAGAACGGCGGATCGTCGGGGTGGATGCCGAGCCTGACGCCGAGCTCCTGCGCCAGCGGCGAAACCTCGCGCAGGAATTCGAGCAAGTTGGCGCGCAGACCCTCCCTGCCCATGCCATGGTAGCGCGCCAGCGCGGCGCGGAAGCTGTCGCGGTCGAACACGAGGTCGCGCGCGGGCACCCAGCCGATCAAATTGCCTTCCAGCCGCGCCTTGGTCGCCTCGTCCATCGCCTTGAAGCGCGCTTCCGCCTCCGCGCGGCGGGCGGGGGCGTAATCGGCTTCCGCGCCCTCGCGCTTCAGCATGAAGAGGTCGTAGGCGGCGAAGTCGACGGCGTCGAAACGCAACGCGGTGCCGCCATGGGGCATCGGCCATTCGAGGTCGGTGCGCGTCCAGTCGGTGATCGCCATGAAATTGTAGCAGACGACCTTCACGCCCGCCTTGGCGACGTTGACGAGGCTTTGCTTCCAGGCGTCGAGCGCGGCAGGGCGGCCGGAATCGCCGAGCTTCAGCGCCTCCGAGGTCGGGATGCTCTCGACCACCGACCAGACGAGCCCGGCTGCCTCGATCATGCGCTTGCGTTCGAGCACGCGTTCGAGCGGCCAGACCCGTCCCGGCGGAACGTCGTGCAACGCGGTGACGATTCCCGACGCGCCGGTCTGGCGCACGTGCGCGAGCGTCACGGGATCGTCGGGCCCGAACCAACGCCAAGTCTCGAACATGCCGGCCTCCGAAGTCCGTTCATCGTGTCGCCGTCGGGCGCGCGGCGTCAAGCGAGATCGGCCTGCCCGAGCGTCGGCGTCGAGGGCGCCGCCATGTCGCGCGGCGGCACGATCCCCGCTTCGTAGGCGAGGCGTCCCGCTTCCACCGCCAGGCCGAAGGCGCGCGCCATCGCCACCGGATCGCCGGCCTTGGCGACCGCCGTGTTGAGCAGCACGCCGTCGTAGCCGAGTTCCATCGCCGCGGCGGCGTGGCTCGGCGCGCCGATGCCGGCGTCCACGATCAGCGGCACGCCGGGGAAATGGCCGCGCAGCGCCGCCAGTCCGAACGGGTTGGACAGACCGCGGCCCGAGCCGATCGGCGCCCCCCACGGCATCAGCGCCTCGCAACCCGCCTCCAACAGGCGTTCGGCCACGACGAGGTCTTCGGTGGTGTAGGGCAGCACCTTGAAGCCGCGCTTGGCCAGCTCCCGCGCCGCCTCGACGAGCCCGAACGGATCGGGCTGAAGCGTGTCGTGTTCGCCGATCACTTCGAGCTTGATCCAATCGGTCGCGAACACCTCGCGCGCCATCTCGGCGGTCGTCACCGCCTCGCGCGCCGAATGGCAGCCGGCGGTGTTGGGCAGTACGCGCAGGCCCAGATCCTTCACGAGGCGCCAGAAGCCCTCGCCGTCGCGCGACCGCGCGGCCTCTCGGCGCAGCGACACGGGGACGACCGCCGCGCCCGACGCCTTCGCGGCCTCTGCCAGCGTCGCGGGCGAGGGATATTGTGAGGTGCCCAGCAGCAGGCGGGAAGGGAGATCGGCTCCGTAGAGACGGAACATGGCGCGCTCAGGCCTCCCACGGATCGACGAGGGGAACGCCCAGTCGCACGAAGTCCGTCGTGTTGCGGGTCGCCAAACGCGCGGACGCCGCGCGCGCGCTGGCCGCGATCATCGCGTCCAGCGGCGTCAACCGAAATCCCGCCCGCATTTCGTCGGCGCGCATCCGCCCGGACAACGCCGCCACCGATCGGTCGATCGGAATCGTCCGATCCTTGAATTTTTCGCGGAACGCCGAAATGCCATCGTCCAACGACGACCGTCGACGACCCGGCGGCAAAAGTTCCAAGCCAAAAGCCAATTCGTGGAACGTCACCGCGCTTACCCACGGATCGGGCAGCGACGACACGAACGCGACCACGCCCTTGTCGCCGCCCGGCCGCAGGATTTCCGACAGTACGTTCGTGTCGAGCATCGTCCGCCGCAACTTCATTCCTCCCAATCGGCGAACGGGCTCGGACGATCTTCGCGGCGCGACGGCAACTCGATTTCGCCGAGGCCACTCAGATTTTCCACTAGCCACCGGCCCATGTGCTCTCCGGTCGTTCCGCCCGAAAGCTTCTCGTATTCGTCCATCGAGATGACGACACAAGGGTTTTGCGCGCCGATCACTTGGGCCTCGCCGGCCCTTGCGCGTTGCAGCACTTGCGACAGCTTCGCCTTGGCGTCTTGAACCGTCCACATGGGTCACCTCGGCCAACAAGTAATGGTCTAGACCATACTAGATCATATCAAACGCTGCAAGGCGCCATTTGCCGTCATTCGCCGAAAGCCACCTGTCGCGCGAGCCGAAGGAACGGCGCCACGCGACGTCAGTGAACAAGCGTGTTTCAGTCGTCCTGGCGCCCGAATTGTAGCGCCCACTTCGCGATCCCCAAAAAAGGACAGCGGCGTGGATCCGGCTCGGCCACCGTATCGCGCTCGATGGACCCGATTACGGCGCCGATCTTGTCCCGAGCTCGTCGTCGCTTTGTCGACCATGATGTCGAAACGCCCCCCAACCCATTGGACGCGCCAACGCGTCGTCATCCCCCCTGCCGCGGGGCCAGCACCTCCAGCCGGTCGCCCTCGGCGAGCGCCGCTTGGGCACGCAAGCGCCGCGCGACGAACTCGCCGTTGAGCGCGGTGGCGACCGTAGCGTCCTCGAATCCAAGCGCGGCCAACGCCTCTTCGACGCTGGCGGCCGCGACCTCGCGCGGCTCGCCGTTGACGACGAGCTTCATTCCGCCGCCTCCGCGCGCGTCACGGCGTCCGCGACCTCCATTGCAAGCGCGGGCGCGAGCAGGAAGCCGTGGCGGTAGAGCCCGTTGACGTGGAGGCGTCCGCCGCGCGCGACGATCCGGGGCGCGTTGTCGTCGAACGCCGGCCGCAGGCCGGCGCGCATCTCGACGATCTCGGCCTCGGCGAAGCCCGGATGCAGCGCATAGGCCGCCGCGAGCAGCTCGACCGCCGAGCGCGCGGTGACGCCGCCGGAATCCTCGCTCTCCACCATCGTCGCGCCGACCATGTAAAGCCCGCCGCCGCGCGGCACGACATAGAGCGGGATGCGCGGATGCAGGAAACGCACGCAGCGGGTCAGCCGCACGTCGGGCGCGCGCAGCACGAACGCCTCGCCGCGCACCGCGCGCAACTCGGGCAGCGCGTCGCGCGCCGCCAGCCCGCGGCAATCGACGATCGCGCCGAAGCCGGACCCATCCGCCCGATCGGCGCCGAAGCGCGCGACGCCGCCCTGCGCCTCGAAGCGCGCCAGCAGCGCGCGCAGCGCGGCGCGGGGATCGAGATGACCCTCGTCGGCGAAGAACAGTCCGTCGCGGAAGCGTCCGGCGAGCTCGGGTTCGAGCGCGGCGATCTCCTCGCCGCCGAGCCGCGCACGCCGGCTCGTGCGCGCCGCGAAGCGCGACACCTCGGCGCCGTCGCGGGGCGGCGCCACCGCCAGCGTGCCGGTGCGCGAGACGCCGGGCACGCGCGCGTCCCACCAATCGAGAGCCGTCTCGCCGCGCGCCGTCACCTGTGCCGGGGCGCTCTCGCCTTCGCACCACGGCGCGATCATGCCCCCGGCGATCCACGAGGCGGAATCCTCGCCGAGGCCCGTCGTGCGTTCGATGAGCGTCGTGGCGATTCCGCGCTCCTGCAACGCCGTCGCGGCGCACAGCCCCGCGACGCCGGCGCCGACGACCAGCGCGCGGCGTCCTTCGGGTTCAGCCCGCCGCATCGACGTAGAGCTTCCCGCCCTGGGCCAGGAATTCCTCCGACTTCGCGGCCATGCCGGCCATCGCTTCGGCCTCCTTGCGCAGGTCCTGCGTGATCTTCATCGAGCAGAACTTCGGACCGCACATGGAGCAGAAATGCGCGACCTTGTGCGCGTCCTTGGGCAGCGTGGCGTCGTGGTAGGCGCGCGCGGTGTCGGGATCGAGCGAGAGGTTGAACTGGTCGTCCCAGCGGAAGTCGAACCGCGCTTGGCTCAGCGCGTCGTCGCGGATCTTGGCGGCGGGATGTCCCTTGGCGAGGTCGGCGGCGTGCGCCGCGATCCGGTACGTGATGACGCCGACCTTCACGTCCTCGCGGTCGGGCAGCCCGAGGTGCTCCTTGGGCGTCACGTAGCAGAGCATCGCGGTGCCGAACCAGCCGATCATCGCGGCGCCGATGCCCGACGTGATGTGGTCGTAGCCCGGCGCGATGTCGGTCGTCAGCGGCCCCAGGGTGTAGAATGGCGCTTCGCCGCATTCGCGGAGCTGCTTGTCCATGTTCTCCTTGATCTTGTGCATCGGCACGTGGCCGGGGCCCTCGATCATCACCTGGCAGCCCTTGTCCCACGCCACTTTCGTGAGCTCGCCCAGCGTCTCCAGTTCGGCGAACTGGGCGGCGTCGTTGGCGTCGGCGATCGAGCCCGGCCGCAGGCCGTCGCCCAGCGAGAACGAGACGTCATGGGCGCGCATGATGTCGCAGATGTCGCCGAAGCGCTCGTAGAGGAAGCTTTCGCGGTGGCCGGCGAGGCACCAGCGCGCCATGATCGAGCCGCCGCGGCTGACGATGCCCGTCACCCGCCGCGCGGTCAGCGGCACGTGGGCGAGGCGCACGCCGGCGTGGATGGTGAAATAATCGACGCCCTGTTCGGCCTGCTCGATCAGCGTGTCCTTGAACACCTCCCAATCGAGCTTCAGCGGATCGCCGCCGACCTTCTCCAGCGCCTGGTAGATCGGCACGGTGCCGATGGGCACCGGCGAGTTGCGCAGGATCCAGGAGCGGATGTTGTGGATGTTGCGACCCGTCGAGAGGTCCATCACCGTGTCGGCGCCCCAGCGGATCGCCCACACCATCTTCTCGACCTCCTCGGCCACCGACGAGGTGACGGCCGAATTGCCGATGTTGGCGTTGATCTTGACGAGGAAGTTGCGGCCGATCGCCATCGGCTCGAGCTCGGTATGGTTCACGTTGGCGGGGATGATGGCGCGACCGCGCGCCACTTCCTCGCGCACGAACTCCGGCGTCACGAACTCGGGGATCGACGCGCCGAAGCTCTCGCCGTCCGCGCGCCGCCCGCCCGCGCCCTCCGCCGCCTGCGCGCGGCCGAGGTTCTCGCGATGCGCGACATAGACCATCTCGGGCGTCACGACGCCGGCGCGCGCGAATTCGAGCTGCGTGACCATGCGCCCGGCCGCCGCGCGGCGGATCGGCCGCGGCGCGGGGCACTCGGGCACCAAGTTCTCGGCCGAAACGCCGCCGTTGTCCTCGGGCCTGATCGCGCGACCGGAAACGGTTTCGAGGCCGAGCTTGGCGATCCACGGCTCGCGCAGGGGCGCGAGGCCGGCGGCGAGGTCGATGCGCGCGCCGTCGTCGGTATAGGGGCCCGACGGATCGTAGACGCGGACGGGTTCGAGCGCGGGATCCGACAGGACGATCTCGCGCAACGGCACGCGCATGTCCGGACGGCCGGCGGGCGTCGCGTAGTATTTGCGCGAGCCGGCGATCGGGCCGGTGGTGACGGTCTGCGGCGCCGCCGCTATCGGCTTGCTTGGATGCGCGTTCATGGCGTTCCTCCGCTGGGTCTTCGGCGGAGGGACCGGCTTGGAAGCGCCTTGGGACGACGCCCGGCCTCGTCCCTTCGCCGGCATGACCCGGATCAGGTTCTAAGGGTCCGGCGTCGCGCCGTCTCAGCCCGTTCGGGCGCCCCTCGAGATGACGCGATTCTGCGTCCGGGTCGGCGCGAAGTCAACGCGCGGCGGACCGGAAATACCCCACGATGCGTTTGCCCGTCCTCGCGCATCTCGCCAGCGGCGCCGAAACCGCCTAGACTCCCCGCCAAGCGCGAACGCGCGTCGGAGGGGGTCCGGATGTTCAATCTCAACGACATCGTCAATGCCGCGCAGGGCGGCCAGGGCGTCAACAACCTCGGCCAGCAGTTCGGGGTCAGCCCCGACCAGGTGCAATCGGCGCTGCAATCGCTGCTGCCGGCGTTTTCGATGGGGATGCAGAACGCCACCACGGCGCCCGGCGGGCTGGGTTCGATCGTCGGCCAGATGATGAACGGGGCCCATCAGGACGCGTTCCAGAACGGCGTGTCGCCCGCCGGCGCCGCCGCGGGCGCGGGCGGCGACGTGCTCGGTCAGCTGTTCGGCTCGGGCGACGCGATGCAGAAGATCGCGCAGCAGGCGGCCGCCGCCTCCGGCATTTCGCCCCAGATCATCCAGCAGATGTTGCCCGTCGTCGCTTCGATGCTGATGGGCGGCATGTTCCAATCGATGACCAACCAGGGCTTCGGCGGCGTGCTCGGCCAGTTGGCCGGCGCGGCGACGCAGTCGGCCGCCGGCGGCGGCGCGGGCGGCGGCATGTTCGGCGGACTGATCGGCAACATGCTCGGCGGCCTGTTCGGCGGCGGCCAGCCGTCCGCGGGCGCTGCCAACCCGGCCGCGCAGGCCGGCATGGACGCGCTGAACTCGATGATGAAGGCGGGCACCGCGGCCAGCCAAGGCCAGATGCAATCGCTTCAGGACATCTTCAACGCCGCCACCGGCCAGAAGGGCTGACGACCGCGCCGGCGAACCGGGCGCGGCCTCGCCTCAGGCGAAGCCGCGCTCGTATTGGCCGGTCTTTCGGAAGCGGTAGAGATAGGTCGGCACGATCGCTTCGCAGCCCTCGGCCGCGATGCCCAGCCCGGCGAGGTCGCGGCCGTCGCGGGCGGCATCCGCCGACACGACGTTGTCGGTCTTCAGCAGCAGCATCTGGTCGCGCGTCGTCGCCAGCGCGCGCGGCATCAGGCCGAGCGTCAGCGCGTCGGCGATCTCGGTCGCCCCCGCCACCAAGCGGGCCGGGCCGTCGGGCAGGTCGACCAGGACGCGCTTGCGGCCGATCGTCTTCAGCGTGAACGCATAGACCTCGCGCATCGTCATCGTCGCGGGGCCGCCAAGCTCGTAGGTCGCGCCGGCCTTCGCCCCGCCCTCGAGCGCGCGGGCGATGGCTTCCGCGACGTCGCCCACGAACACGGGTTGCAGCCTCGTCGCCGCGCCGGGCACCGGCAGGACGGGCAGCGCGCGCGCCAACGTCGCGAAGCGGTTGAAGAACTCGTCTTCGGGCCCGAAGATCACGGAGGGCCGCATGACCACCGCGCCGGGAACCGCGGCGCGCACGCTCGCCTCGCCGGCCGCCTTGGAGCGCGCGTAGGACGAGGCCGACCCGGCGTCGGCCCCGATGGCCGAGACGTGGACGAGGTCGGAAATCGCCGCCGCCGCGCAGGCTTTGCCGATCGCCGCCGCGCCGAAGGCGTGAACCGCTTCAAAGGTCTGGCGGCCGCGTTCGGACAGGATCGCGGCGAGGTTGACGACCGCGTCGGCGCCCTCGACCGCCGCCTGCACGGAGGCAGGATCGCGCAGGTTCGCCTGCACGGCCGCGATCTGGCCGACGACGCCCTGCGGTTGCAGGAACTGCGCCAAGTCGGGCCTGCGGACCGCGACGCGCACGCGCCAGCCGCGCTTGACGAGCCGGCGCACGAGATGGCGGCCCACGAAGCCAGAACCGCCGAATACGGTGACGAGCCTGCGCGTCTGGAAAGGCTGGTCGGCCATGTCTGTCATGCTCCCTCGGGACTCGGCATCCGTCCGCGTCGCATAGCCGATCGCGGGCGGGGCCGCCAACCTCATAGGGAAGGGCGGGGGCGGCGCATCGCCGTTTCGCGTCCTGCGCGCCGGGGCGCTTCGGCGCGCGTGCTTGCGCGTCCTCGCACGGCCCACCTGCTCGTCTCGCGTCCTTTCCGTCTTTGCGAGGAGCGGAGCGGCGAAGCAATTCAGTGACTCCGCGCCATGGGACGGCGCCTTCCAGAAGTCTGGATTGCTTCGCTTCGCTCGCAAGGACGGCGGTGGTTCGGGCCGACGTTTCAATCGAACGCGCGTCCCTTCTCCCGGACGGGAGAAGGTGGCCCGGAGGGCCGGATGAGGGGGACGACGCGAAGTCAAAAGCCCACTTCCGGTCGCTATGCGACCACCCACTCTTGGAGGGAAAGGGTTGGCGCGCGTGCTCGTGCTGACTTCGTCCCGAGCCCTCCATCCGCGCCCTTCCGCCCACGTCGCCCCTTGCGCCGCGCCGCGCGGCGGACTAAAGGGGCGTACATCAGACGCCGTCCTTCGGGGACCAAGGGAGAGTGGGGCTTCGGACCCGCTCTTTTTTTATGCCCCGGGGCCGGCGGGAAACCGGACCCATGACGACGCCCGCGCCGACCCAAGCCCCCAATCCCGCGTCCAAGCCAGCGCCCGATCCGCTCGACGAGCCTCGCTTGGTCACGGCCGAGACCGGCCGCGCCGCGCGCGTCGTGGCGCTCGCCACGCCACCGCTGCGCGACCTCGGCCTGCGCCTCGTGCGCGTGAAGCTCTCGGCGATGGGCGGCTGCACCGTGCAGGTGATGGTGGAACGGCCCGACGGCTCGCTGACGATCGAGGATTGCGAGCGCGCCAGCGACGCGCTGTCGCCCGCGCTCGACGTCGCCGACCCGATTTCGGAGCCCTATCGGCTCGAGATCTCCTCGCCCGGCGTCGACCGGCCGCTGGTGCGCCGCTCGGATTTCGAACGCGCGATCGGCCGCGAGGCGAAGGTCGAGATGGCGGTGGCCGTCGAAGGCCGCAAGCGGTTCCGCGGCGAGATCGAAGAGGTCGCCATGCGCGACGGCGCGCTGCGGGCGGCGATCCGGTTCGACGACGACGCGGTCGCCGACCTCGCCGTGGTCGAGATGGCCGAGGCGCGACTGGTGGCGACCGAGGACATGCTGCGCGCCTCGCTGCGCGAGGGCAAGGCGGCGGAAGCCGCCGCCAAGGAGAAGGCGCGCGCCGGCAGGCCGGCTCGCGGCCCGGGCCGGCACGCGCGTCGCGCGCCGGAGGCGGGGACCAACCCGACGGGCGGCGCCGCCGCCCGCGAAGACTGACACGGGAGAGACGACAATGGCCGTCAGCGCCAACAAGATCGAGCTGCTGCAG
>JAGWKJ010000017.1 GCA_028865375.1 Hyphomicrobiales bacterium
AACAGCTTGCCTTCACCGCAGCGCGGGCAGCGCCCGGCCAGCCCCGTCGAGGCGACCGGCTGCGGCGGCCAGTCGCGCTCCGGGGGCGCGCTCAGCGCGCCGCCCCCTCGATCATCGCGCCCCACGAGCCCCACACGTAGATGCAGCTGAACAGGAACAGCCACACCACGTCGACGAAGTGCCAGTACCAAGCGGCGAACTCGAAGCCGAGGTGCCGTTCGGGCGTGAACTGCCCGGCGTTGGCGCGCAGCAGGCAGATCAGCAGGAAGATCGTGCCCACGATGACATGGAAGCCGTGGAAACCCGTCGCCATGAAGAACGTCGCGCCGAAGATCGAGTTCTTGAACGCGAACGGCGCGTGCGCGTATTCCCATGCCTGCACGCCGGTGAACAGCATGCCGAGCAGCACGGTGAGCAGGAGGCCGGTCTTGAGGCTCTTGCGGTCGCCTTCGAGCAGCGCGTGATGCGCCCAGGTGACGGTCGTTCCCGAGGTCAGCAGGATCAGCGTATTGAACAGCGGCAGGTTCAGCGGGTCGAGAACCTCGATCCCCTTGGGCGGCCACATGCCGCCGATCGTCGCGTTGCGCGCATATTGGTCCTTGGCGGCGGCGAAGATGCTGGCGTCGAAATAGGCCCAGAACCACGCCACGAAGAACATCACCTCGGAGGCGATGAACAGGATCATGCCGTAGCGCAGGCCGATTTGGACGATCCTGGTGTGGTACTTGCCGCTCTCGGCCTCCGCGATCACGTCGCGCCACCACGAAGCCATCGTGAACAGCACGCCGATGAAGCCGGCGCCCAGCACGAACGGTCCGGCCTTCAACGCGCCGATCTCGATGCCCTTCATCGACATGACGAGGCCGACCGCCATCGTGAAGGCGCTGATCGAGCCGACCAGCGGCCACGGCGAGGGATCGACGAGGTGGTAATCGTGTCCCGGAGCGTGTCCGGATGCGGCGTGCGCGTCAGCCATGTCTTGCGTCCCGTTTCCCGCGGGGCGGTCGCCCGCCCGTTCCTCGATGTCCGCCCGGCCGGCCGGCCGGGAACGAAAGCTCCGTCCTCAGGATCCCGCGCCCGCCGCCTTTGCGGAGGCGATCTGCGAGGCCGAGGCCGGATAGAGCGTGTAATGCAACGTCAGCGTCGAGATGCCCGCCATGCCGGCGTCCTTCTCGAGCGCGGCGTCGAGATAGAACACCACCGGCAGTTCGCGCGTCTCGCCCGGCCCGAACCGCTGCACGCTGGTGCAGAAGCACTTCAGCTTGTCGAAATAGCCGCCCGCGTAGTCCGGCGCCACGTTGTCGGAGGCCGACGCCCAGACCTCGCGGTCGGTGCGGTTGGCGAACTTGTAATAGACCGTCGTCGTGGCCCCGTCGCGCACCGCGACGTGCCGCGTCTCGGGCGTCACCTCGATGGGCAGCGCGCCGGCCACGTCGGCGTCGAAGGCGACCGTGAAGGTGCGCGCGCCGCGCGCGGCCGGGCCGGTCGTCGCGTCGAGCGTCTTGCCGCCGTAGCCGGTGGCGGCGCAGAACATGCGGTAGAGCGGCACGGCGGCGTAGCTCGCGCCGATCATGGCGGCGACGGCCGCGGCCACGATCGCGGCCGTGCGCCCCTTCGCCTTGGCAATGTCGTCGCGGGCCATCGTCGCCTCAGTGCCAGGCCGCCGGGCCGAGCTTGATGATCGTCACCGCGTAGAACAGCAGCGCCAGCCCGGCCACCGAAAGGCCGATGGCCAGGTTGCGGCCGCGGCGCGCGCGCGCCTGGGAATCGGTGAGGCGCAGGCCCGAGGGGGGAAGTCCTTGCGGCAAGGCGGTCTCCATCGCGGCGCTCACGCGAACGCGCCAAGCGCGCGTTCGGCGAGCAGGGCCGCGAACAGGCAGAACAGGTAGAGGATCGAGAAGGCGAACAGGCGACCCGCCGCCACCCGGTCGGCGGCGGTGCCGTCGGCGCGGAAGACGCGGCCCGCCAGCGCCAGCATCCCGGCGCCGCCGGCCACACAGACCGCCAGATAGGCGCGCCCGCCGAGCCCCAGCGCCCAAGGCGCGGCGGCTGCCGGCGCGAGGACGAGCGTGTAGAGCAGGATTTCGAGCCGCGTGCGCTTCTCGCCCTTGACGTTGGGCAGCATCGGCACGCCGGCCTTGGCGTATTCGCCCGCCTTCAGCAGCGCCAACGCCCAGAAATGCGGCGGCGTCCACAGGAAGATCACGAGGAACAGCGACAGGCTCGCCCAAGTCACGCCGCCGCCGGCGGCCGCGTAGCCGATCACGGGCGGAAGCGCGCCCGCCGCGCCGCCGATCACGATGTTCTGCGGCGTGCGGCGCTTGAGCAGCATCGTGTAGACGACGGCGTAGAAGAAGATCGTGAAGGCGAGCAGCGCGCCCGCGAGCGGCCCGGCGACCGCCGTCAGCGTCACCACCGAAAGCACCGAAAGGATGAGCCCGAAGGCGAGCGCCTCGGGGCCCGTCACGCGGCCCGAGGGAATCGGGCGGCCGCGCGTGCGGCCCATCAGCGCGTCGATGTCGGCGTCCCACCACATGTTGAGCGCGCCCGACGCGCCGGCGCCGACCGCGATCGCGAGCAACGAAGCCGCCGCCACCACCGGGTGCGGATGCACCGGCGAGGCCAGCATCCCCACCAGCGCCGTGAACACGACGAGCGACATCACCCGGGGCTTCAACAGCTCCAGATAGTCGCCCGGCGTCGCGTCGCTGACGCGGATCGCCGGGGTCTCGAGCGCGAGGCTCATCGTGTCCCGTTCCTTCCGGCGCGGTTCAGTGCGCCGCGCCTTCCGCGATGCGCGGAAGGGTCTCGAACTGGTGGAACGGCGGGGGCGACGACAGCGTCCATTCCAGCGTGTCGGCGCCGACGCCCCACGGATTGTCGCCCGCGACGCGCTTCTTGGCGAAGGCGTCGATCGTCACCCACGCGAACACCAGCACGCTGAGGCCCGACACCAAGGCGCCGAACGACGACACCTGGTTCCACAGCAGGTAGGCGTCCGGGTAGACGATGTAGCGGCGCGGCATCCCCGCCAAGCCAAGGAAATGCTGGGGGAAGAACACGAGGTTCACGCCGATGAAGAGCATCGCGAAATGCAGGTTCGCGAGCTTCTCGTTGTACATGTAGCCGCTCATCTTCGGGAACCAGTAGTACCATCCGGCGAAGATCGTGAACACGGCGCCCAGCGACATCGTGTAGTGGAAGTGCGCCACCACGTAATAGGTCTCGTGCAGCGCGCGGTCGACGCCCGCGTTGGCGAGCACGACGCCCGTCACGCCGCCCACCGTGAACAGGAAGATGAAGCCGATCGCCCAGATCATCGGCGTGCGGAACGAGATCGACCCGCCCCACATCGTGGCGATCCAGGAGAAGATCTTCACGCCGGTGGGGACCGCGATCACCATCGTCGCGAACTCGAAATACTGCTGCATCCCGAGGCTCATGCCGGTCGTGTACATGTGGTGGGCCCACACCACGAAGCCGACGCCGCCGATGGCGACCATCGCGTAGGCCATGCCGAGGTAGCCGAACACGGGCTTGCGCGAGAACGTCGACACGATCTGGCTGATGATGCCGAAGCCGGGCAGGATCAGGATGTAGACTTCCGGGTGGCCGAAGAACCAGAACAGGTGCTGGAACAGGATCGGGTCGCCGCCGCCGGCCGGGTTGAAGAACGTGGTGCCGAAGTTGCGGTCGGTCAGCAGCATCGTGATCGCGCCCGCCAGCACCGGCAATGCCAGCACCAGAAGGAACGCCGTCACCAGCACCGACCACGCGAACAGAGGCATCTTGTGCATCGTCATGCCGGGCGCGCGCATGTTGAAGATGGTGGTGATGAAGTTGATCGCGCCCAGGATCGACGAGGCGCCGGCGAGATGCAGCGCCAAGATGACGAAGTCCATCGCGGGGCCCGGCGTGCCGCCCGCCCCGCCCGACGACAGCGGCGGATACATCACCCAGCCGCCGCCGAAGCCGTTGAACCCGGCCGCGCCGGGAACGAACATCGAGATCATCAGCAGCGACAGGGCGGCGGGCAGCAGCCAGAACGAGATGTTGTTCATCCGCGGGAACGCCATGTCGGGGGCGCCGATCATGATCGGGACGAACCAGTTGCCGAAACCGCCGATCAGCGCGGGCATGACCAGGAAGAAGATCATGATCACGCCGTGGGCGGTGATGAACACGTTGTAGAGGTTCTTCGCGCCGTCCTCGGTGCCGTTGCCGGTCATGATCTGCGACAGCGTCAGGAACACGCCGATGTGGTTGCCCGCGAGCTCCGCGCGCATCGCCATCGACAGCGCGCCGCCGATCAGCCCCGCCACGATCGCGAAGATCAGGTAGAGCGTACCGATGTCCTTGTGGTTGGTCGACAGCAGGTAGCGGCGCCAGCCGTGCGGGATCGCGTGGCCGTGGTCGTGGTCGTGGTCGTCGGCGTGGGCGGCGGCGTTTGCGGCCATCTCGGTGTCCCCTGTCCTAGGTCGTCGTCTGTTCGGGAAGCGGCGCGGTCAGCGCGCCGCGGCGAGGCGCACCGGCGATTCCGCCGGCGCCGCATCGGCGAATTTCTGCTTGGCCTGCGCGACCCACGCCTGGAACTCGGCGTCCGTCACCACCCGGAAGGCGATCGGCATGAAGGCGTGGTTCTTGCCGCACAGCTTCGAACACTGGCCATAGTAGGTTCCCGGCCGGTCGGCCTTGAACCACGTCTCGTTCAGCCGGCCCGGCACCGCGTCCATGCGCACGCCGAAGGACGGCACGGTGAACGAGTGGATGACGCCGTTGGGGTCGGCGGTGATGTCGAGGCGCACCACCTTGCCCACCGGCACCACGGCCTCGTTGTCGACCGCGAGGTATTCGAGGCCGTCGGCCTTCTGCTGCGCCGTCAGCTTGTCGGACGGCACGATGTTCGAATCGAACGAGAAGCCGCCGAGCGCCTTGGGATATTCGTAGGACCAGTACCACTGGTTGCCCGTCACCTTGACCACGAGGTCGGCCGGCGGCTCGACCATCTGCTCGCTGAGCAGGCGGAACGACGGCACCGCCATGAACACGAGGATCAGCACCGGCACGACGGTCCAGAGCACTTCGATCATCGTGTTGTGCGTCGTCTTCGAAGGCGTCGGGTTGCGCTTCTCGCTGAATCGCCAGGCGACGTAGACGAGCAGCGCCAGCACGAACAGGCTGATGACCGTGATGACCGGCATCAGGACCCAATCGTGGAACCATTGGGTGTCGCGCGCGACCTGCGTCACCGGCGGCTGGAACCACGCCTGGCCCGGAGCGGCCCTGCCATAGGTCTGCGCGAGGGCCGGCGCGGCCGCGAAGGCCGCGGCGAAAGTGGCGGCGCGCGACGCCGCGCGGCGGAAGGCTTTCGTCACCGGCACTGTCTCCCTCTGGTCCCTCGGGACGCGAGCCGCGCGCCTCGCGGCCACGGCGATCCGCCGCGCCGCCCCGGCGTCGGCGGGAATCCCAAATCCGTCGCCTCAAAACCACAAAGTCGCCATGCGCGCAATGCGCAGTGGCGTGCGGCACATGGGCGCGGAAGTCCGGGCGCGGAAGTTCGGGCGAGGAAGCCCGGACGAGCGCTTGACAGGCCTCGCTCGGCTGCTATCGCGAACCGCCTCCGGGAGACCGTCGTCCATGTCCGCGAAATCAGCGATCGCCGCGCTTTTCGCGGGCGCGTTGGCCCTTTTCGCCGTCGCGCCGGCGTCCGTCGCGCAAGGCGTCGCCAAGGATGCGTCGAAGGACGCGACGACGGCCAAGCCGGGCGCGAAGATCGGCTCGAAATTTGGCGCCTGGGAAATCCGTTGCGACAGGCCCACCGGCGCGCCGCGCGAGCAATGCGCGCTGATGCAGAGCCTCGCCGCCGCGGACCGGCCGAACCTGACGCTGGTGGTGATGCTGCTCAAGCCGGCCGACGGCAAGCCGCCGATCCTGCGCATGATCGCCCCGCTCGGCGTATGGATCGGCAACGGCATCGCGCTGTCGATCGACGCCGACACGCTCGGGCGCGCGCCGTTCGTGCGCTGCCTCTCCTCTGGCTGCATCGCCGACGTCCTCCTCGACGACAAGCTGATCGGCAAGCTCGAAGCGGGCAAGACCGCCACCTTCGTTCTCTACGACACGCCGGAGGCCGGCGTCGGCCTGCCGCTGGCGCTGGCGAATCTCAAGGACGGGCTCGACACGCTGAAATGACCGGCCGGGTTGCCTCGCGCGCCCCGCGGGCGCACAGTTTCTCCGCGCGGTCGCCGCGCCAATCGGAGCAGATGCCATGAAATCCGCCGCGTCGGTCGCGTTCGCCGCCCTCCTCGCCGTCGGACTCGCCGGATGCGGGGGCTTGGGCGGCATGTTCGGCGGCGGTTCGGCCGCGCCGGCCGGCGCCGACCCCACGGCCTCTTCGGCAGGCGGCGGCGATTCGCTCGCCAACTTGCTCGCGTTCCACACCACCAATCCGGGACCGGTGCCCGCCGCCCTGCCCGACCCCAACAAGATCCAAGGCTGCCCCGACATCGAGGTGCAGGGCGGCACGGCGGCGCTGCGCGTCGGCGGCCCGTCGAACGAGGCGGTGCGCTATCAGTTCTCGCTCGGCGACTACGCGCGCTCGTGCCAGGTGCAGGCCAAGACGCTGGCGATCAAGGTGGGCGTGCGCGGCTTCGCGCTGCTGGGTCCCAAGGGCTCGGCCGGCGCCTATCGCGCGCCGCTCCGGGTCGCGATCCGGCGAGAGAGCGACGGCAAGGTCGCGTTCTCGAAGGTCTACGCAGTCTCCGCCTCGATCGACGCGGCGACGGGACAGGCGCCGTTCGAGCTCGTGGTGCCCGACATCGCCCTGCCCGACCTCGGCGACCCGTCCTCCGATTACACGATACTGGTCGGGTTCGATTCCGGCGGCCGCTTCGGCGCCGCCCCGCACAAGCGTCGCAAGCGCAAGGGCGCGTGAGGCGCCGCCGCCCGACCCGGATCAGAACCGGTCGGGCAGCCGGTCTTCGCGCGCAAGGTCCGAGAAGCGCGTGAGCTCGTCCTCGAACTGCACCTCGACGACGCCGGTGGGGCCGTGGCGCTGCTTGCCGATGATGACCTCGGCCTTGCCGTGCGCGCGCTCCATGTCCTGCATCCATTGCGCGTGTTCGGGCGTGCCCGCGCGCGGCTCGCGAGCCTTGAGGTAATATTCCTCGCGGTAGACGAACATGACGACGTCGGCGTCCTGCTCGATCGAGCCCGATTCGCGCAGGTCGGAGAGCTGCGGCCGCTTGTCCTCGCGCTGTTCGACCTGGCGCGAGAGCTGCGACAGCGCGAGGATCGGCACGTCGAGCTCCTTGGCGAGCGCCTTCAGGCCGGTCGTGATCTCGGTGAGTTCCTGCACGCGGTTGTCGCTGCGCCGGCCCGAGCCTGCCAGCAGCTGGAGATAGTCGACCACCAGCACGTCGAGCCCGCGCTGGCGCTTCAGCCGGCGCGCGCGCGCGGAGAGTTGGGCGATCGAGATGCCGCCCGTCTGGTCGATGTGGAACGGCACCGATTCCATCTCGCGCACGGCGGCCACGAGGCGGCCGAAGTCCTCCTCGGCGATGTCGCCGCGGCGAATGCGGTGCGAGGGCACGCCCGCGCGCTCGGCGATGATGCGGGTGGCGAGCTGTTCGGACGACATTTCCAGCGAGAAGAAACCGACGATGCCGCCGTCGACCGTCTCCTGCCGGCCGTCCGGCGCCGCGTGCGCGCGGTGCGCGCGGGCGATGTGGAAAGCGATGTTGGTGGCGAGCGCCGTCTTGCCCATCGCCGGGCGCCCGGCGAGGATCACGAGGTCGGAGCGCTGCAGGCCGCCCATCAGGCGGTCGAGGTCGCGAAGCCCCGTCGAGACGCCGGACAGCTTGCCGTCGCGGTGGAACGCCTGCGCCGCCATGTCGACCGCGATCCGCAGCGCGTCGGAGAACTGGCGGAACCCGCCGTCGTAGCGGCCCGTCTCCGCCACCTGGTAGAGGCGCCGCTCGGCCTCCTCGATCTGCGCGCGCGGCGCGGAATCGACCGGCGCGTCATAGGCGACGTTGACCATGTCCTCGCCGATGCGGATCAGTTCGCGCCGCGTCGCCAGATCGTGGACCGCGCGGCCGTAGTCGGCGGCGTTGATGATCGTGGTCGCCTCCGCCGCGAGCCGGGCGAGATATTGCGGCACCGTGACGCCGCCGAGGTCGTGGTCGCCGAGGAACGTCTTCAACGTGACGACGGTGGCCACCTTGCCGGCGCGGATCAGCGACGCGCAGACCTCGAACGTGCGACGGTGGATTTCCTCGACGAAATGCTCTGGCCGCAGGAAATCCGACACGCGGTCGAACGCGTCGTTGTTGACGAGGATCGCGCCGAGCAGCGCCTGCTCGGCCTCCACGTTCTGGGGCGCGACCCGGGGCGCCGGCGCCGCGACTGCGGGCACGGGCGCCAAACGGGCCGCAAGGGATTCGACGCTGGCCATGGCCGCCGGGAAGTTCGCGGGAGACGCGGGGGACGCGCGAATCGCGACCGGACGCCGCGACATGCGACGGTCTTATCGCACGGCCGGGGCGCGCGGCCCAAGTCGTGCGCGGCGCCGACGCGCGACGATCCCCGGTATCAACAGCGCGGCGCGGCAGTCGCCCCGCGTCAGACCTCGACGGCCGCCGAAGTCGCCGGCTGGTTGCCGAGCGCCGCGTCGACGGCCTTCAGGTCGACGATCTTGCGCCAGCGCGCGATCAGCCCGTCGGCGAACAGGAAATGGTCGGCGAACGTGACTTCCCGCACCACGCCCGCGCCGCGGCCGCGCATCGCCACGCGGCGCATGCAGGCGGCCCGCGGACCGTCCACGACGAGGTCGTCGACTTCGATCGACAGGAATTGATAATGGACGCGGATGTCGCGGAACGCCGCGCGCACGGCCTCCTTGCCGCGCCATACGCCCACGCTGGGGTTGTCGCGCCGGTCGCCGACGATCTCGTAATGCACGTCCTCGGCCATCATCGACACGAGTCGGTCGACGTAATCGTCGGAGCACACGACGGCGAAGATCTCGGCGATTCGCGCCTCGATCAATTCGCGATCAAGCGTCGCCAGCGCGTGGCCGGTATCGGTTGACAGCATTCGCCCCCCTTTGACGAAACCGTCCAAATGTGAACAACTTCACACATAATTTACGCCGAAATCTTGCCTAAAGTCAACCGAAACGGTGCAGGCGCACCGACAAAAAAGGGCGGCCCGAGGGCCGCCCTTCCGCAATGCCAAAGCGCAGACGCGTCGATCAGTACGAATAGTACATGTCGAACTCGACCGGGTGCGGCGCCATCTCGAAACGATGCACGTCGCCCATCTTCAGCTCAATGTAGCTGTCGATGAAGTCGTCGTTGAACACGCCGCCCTGGGTGAGGAACGAGCGATCCTTGTCGAGGCTCGCCAGCGCTTCGCGCAAGCTGCCGCACACGGTCGGGATCTTCTTGAGCTCCTTGGGCGGCAGCTCGTAGAGGTCCTTGTCCATCGCCGCGCCGGGGTCGATCTTGTTCTTGATGCCGTCGAGACCCGCCATCAGCATCGCGGCGAAGGCGAGGTAGGGGTTGGCCATCGGGTCGGGGAAGCGCACTTCGACGCGCTTGGCCTTCGGGCTCTGCGTCCACGGAATGCGGCACGAGGCCGAACGGTTGCGCGCCGAATAGGCGAGCAGCACCGGCGCCTCGAAGCCCGGGACGAGACGCTTGTAGGAGTTGGTCGACGGGTTGGTGAAGCCGTTGAGCGCCTTGGCGTGCTTGATGATGCCGCCGATGTAATAGAGACACTCTTGGCTCAGGCCGGCGTATTTGTCGCCCGCCATCACCGGCTTGCCGCCCTTCCAGATCGACTGGTGGACGTGCATCCCCGAGCCGTTGTCGCCGAAGATGGGCTTGGGCATGAAGGTCGCCGACTTGCCATAGCTCTGCGCGACCTGGTGGATACAGTATTTGTAGACCTGCATATGGTCGGCCATCGTCGTCAACGGACCGAACTTCAGGCCGAGCTCGTGCTGGGCGGAGGCCACCTCGTGGTGGTGCTTCTCGACCTTGGCGCCCATCGAGGCCATCGCGGCGAGCATTTCGCCGCGCATGTCTTGCGCCGAATCCTGCGGCGGCACCGGGAAATAACCGCCCTTGGTGCGGATGCGGTGGCCGAGGTTGCCGCCTTCGTATTGCGTCGCGCCGTTGCTGGGCAGCTCGAGATGGTCGAGCTGGAAGCCGGAATTGTAAGGCTCGGCGCTGAAACGCACGTCGTCGAAAACGAAGAACTCGGCCTCGGGGCCGAAGTAGCAGGCGTCGCCGATGCCGGTAGACTTCAGGTAGGCCTCGGCCTTCTTTGCGATCGAACGCGGGTCGCGCTCGTAGGGCTGGCCGCTGGCCGGGTCGAGCACGTCGCAGGTTATGACCATCGTGGACGCCGAGAAGAACGGGTCCATGCAGGCCGAAGTCGGGTCGGGCATGAGCGTCATGTCGGACTCGTTGATCGCCTTCCAACCGGCGATCGAGGAGCCGTCGAACATCACGCCTTCGGAGAACGTCTCTTCCTCGATGATCGAGACGTCGAAGGTGACATGCTGCCACTTACCGCGCGGGTCGGTGAAGCGGAAGTCGACGTATTTGACGTCCTTGTCCTTGATCGTCTTCAAGATTTCCTGGGCGGACTTCATGAACCAGCCTTTCGTCATTTGCGTTGCTCATCACCCGCCGACGGACGTGCCAAGGCCGCCGTCGCCGGATGGATTAGATGGCGTCCGAACCGGTCTCCCCGGTGCGAATGCGGATCACTTCGTCGACCGTCGATACAAAAATCTTGCCATCGCCGATCCGCCCGGTCTGGGCGGCGGCGCGGATGGCCTCGATGGCGCGCGGCGCGACCTCGTCGGTCGTCACCAGCTCGATCTTCACCTTGGGCAGGAAATCGACGACGTATTCGGCGCCGCGGTAGAGCTCGGTGTGGCCCTTCTGGCGGCCGAAGCCCTTCGCTTCGAGGACCGTTATGCCGGTGACGCCCGCCGCTTGCAGGGCCTCCTTCACTTCCTCGAGCTTGAACGGCTTGATGACCGCTTCGATCTTCTTCACCGGACACCCCCACGCGGCCCGAAGGCGCGCCGTCTTAGCATCGCCGGAAATCGGGCGCCATGCCCATAATCCGAGCACGCGGTCGCAGGCGCGCACCGACGCGTGCCTACTATTTGTGCCGTATACGCCCCATTTTTGGGCGAGAGATCGCGCGCCTTGATCGCGAACCATCAGACCCAAGGTCCCCATTGGCCGTTGGCATGAATCCGGTGCGAGACCATCCCCGCCTTGGCGACGACGACATGGCCGGCCTTGGCCATCGCCACTAGGTGCTTGAAGACCTCCGGGGCACGGAACGCCATCGGCTTGGCGGGATGGGAGACCGCCCGGTATTCGTCCGTGTCGGGATCGACGAAGAAGATGACGCCGCACAGGTCCGGCCGCAGGCGGGGCCCCAGCGACCGCTCGCCGAGCCATTCGCACTCGAACTCCCGGCACACGTTGGGCCGCGCGTCGTAGATCGCGCAGCCGTTGCGGCCGGCGCAATTGGGGCAATCGGGACCGGCGGGCTTGTCGAGTTCGGGAATCTCGAGAACCTGGCAGCACATCTTGCAAGACCCGCAGGCCTTGCCGGGAATCGGGGGCATGGAAGCGTCCGTGGCGGCGCCGGCGCGTAGCATGTCTCCACGATCCGACAAAGACTTCGGTCGGGGACCTTTCCATGGGGCGGCGCCGCCGCTATGGGGCGACGGGGAGGGCGCGAACCATGGCCGAGATATCCGACGACCTGCGCGAGGGCGCGCTCGTCTACCATCGCCTCCCGCGCCCGGGAAAGCTCGAGGTCGTGCCGACCAAGCCGCTGGGCAATCAGCGCGACCTCGCGCTCGCTTATTCGCCGGGCGTGGCCGCCGCCTGCAACGCCATCGTCGCCGACCCCGAGCAGGCGGCCGAACTCACCGCGCGGCAGAACCTCGTCGCCGTGATCTCCAACGGCACCGCCGTGCTGGGGCTGGGCGACATCGGCCCGCTCGCCGCCAAGCCGGTGATGGAAGGCAAGGCGGTGCTGTTCAAGAAGTTCGCCGGCATCGACGTGTTCGACGTCGAGGTGGCGCAGAAGGACGTCGACAAGCTGGTCGACGTGATCGTGGCGCTGGAGCCGACCTTCGGGGGCGTCAACCTCGAGGACATCAAGGCGCCCGAGTGCTTCGAGGTCGAGGAGCGCGCGCGCGCGCGCATGAACATCCCGGTCTTCCACGACGACCAGCACGGCACCGCGATCATCGTGGCCGCGGCGACGCTGAACGCGCTCGAACTCGCCGGCAAGGCGATCGGCGAGGTCAAGTTGGTGGCCTCCGGCGCCGGCGCCGCGGCGCTCGCCTGCCTCAACCTGCTGGTGTCGCTGGGCCTGCGGCGCGAGAACGTCACCGTCTGCGACATCGAAGGCGTCGTCTACGTCGGCCGCGAAAAGCTGATGGACCGCTGGAAGTCAGTCTACGCGCGCCAGACGGAGGCGCGCACGCTGGGCGAGGTGATCGAGGGCGCCGACGTGTTTCTCGGCCTGTCGGCAGGCGGCGTGCTGAAGCCAGACATGGTGGCGAAGATGGCGCAAAGGCCGCTCGTGCTGGCGCTCGCCAATCCCTATCCCGAGATCATGCCGGAGGACGCGCTCTCCGTCCGCCCCGACGCGATGGTCTGCACGGGGCGCTCCGACTATCCCAACCAAGTCAACAACGTCCTGTGCTTCCCCTACATCTTCCGCGGCGCGCTCGACGTGGGCGCGAGGACGATCAACGAGGAGATGAAGCAGGCCGCGGTGCGCGCGATCGCCAAGCTCGCGCGCGAGGCGCCCTCCGAGGTCGCGGCGCGCGCGTCCGGCCGCGAGGCCGGCGGCTTCGGGCCGACCTCGCTGATCCCCAACCCGTTCGATCCGCGCCTGATCCTGGCCATCGCGCCCGCGGTCGCCAAGGCGGCGATGGATTCGGGCGTCGCGCGCCGGCCGATCGCCGACCTCGACGCCTACGCCCATTCGCTGACGCGCTTCGTGTTCCGGTCCGGCCTCGTGATGAAGCCGCTGTTCGACCGCGCCAAGGCGGCGCCCGCCCGCGTGATCTATGCCGAAGGCGAGGACGAGCGCACGCTGCGCGCGGCCCAGGTGGTGGTGGAGGAAGGCCTCGCCAAGCCGATCCTCGTCGGCCGCCCCGCGGTCGTGGAGGCGCGGCTGAAGCGCTTCGGCCTTTCGATCCGCCCCGGCGCCGACTTCGAGCTGGTGAACCCCGACGACGACCCGCGCTACCGCGACTATGTCGCCAGCTACGTCGAGATCGCGGGCCGCGCCGGCATCACGCCCGACGCGGCGCGCACGCTGGTGCGCTCGAACACGACCGTGATCGCGGCGCTCGCGGTCGCGCGCGGCGACGCGGACGCGATGCTGTGCGGCCTCGAGGGCCGCTATCGCTCGCGCGTCAAGCACATCGGCGACATCATCGGGCTCGCGCCGGGCGCCAAGGAATTCTCGGCGCTGAGCCTCGTCATCACCGCAAAGGGCGCCTTCTTCATCGCCGACACGCAGGTGCGGCTCGACCCGACCGCCGAGGAGGTCGCCGACATGGCGATCCTGTGCGCGGACCACGTGCGCCGCTTCGGCCTGACGCCGCGCATCGCGCTCGTGTCGCACTCGAACTTCGGCGCCGCGGACACGCCCTCCGCGCTGAAGATGCGCCGCGCGCTGGGCTTGGTGCGCGCCCGCGCGCCCGCGCTTGAGGTCGACGGCGAGATGCAAGCCGACACCGCGCTGTCGCAGGAGACGCGCGACCGCGTATATCCGCACGCGCGCCTGAAGGGCGAGGCCAACGTGCTCGTGATGCCCAACCTCGACGCGGCCAACATCGCCTACCAGTTCGCCCGCACGCTCGCCGACGCCCTGCCCGTCGGGCCGATCCTGCTGGGCACGCGCAAGCCCGCCCACGTCCTGACGCCCTCGGTCACCGCGCGCGGCATCGTCAACATGACGGCGATCGCCGTCGTCGAGGCGAACGACCAAAAGTGACCGGGGCACGGGCCGACGGCGAGGCGGGCGCCGCCCGCGCCGCGGCCGTCGTCACGCTCGGCGCGGCGTCGGTGCGCACGGCGCTCGCGGCCGGCATGGGGCTCGGCGTCGACGAGAGCTACATGGAGGCGGCGGGCCGCACTTGGTCGCTCTCCTATTTCGACCATCCGCCGCTCGCCTGGTGGCTCGTCGGCGCGGCGCGCGCGATCGGCGGGCCGCACGACGATCTCGTCCTGCGCCTGCCGTTCCTCGCGCTCGGCGCGGCCACGACCTGGCTCTTCTTCCTCGTGACGCGCCGCCTCTGGGGCGCGCGCGCCGGGCTGGCCGCCGTGGTCGCCCTGACCGCGATGCCGGTGTTCTCGCTGGCGGTCGCGACCTGGATCCTGCCCGACGGACCGCTCGACTTCTTCCTTCTCGCCGCCGCCTGGGCGGCGTTGCGCGCGCTCGGCATCGACCGCGCGGAGGCCCCGCCCGCCCCACGCTTCTGGGCGCTCGCGGGCCTTTGTGCGGGCCTCGCGCTGCTGTCGAAATACAATGCCGGCCTCGCGCTGGCGGGCGTAGGGCTGTTCCTGCTGACCGACCGTCGCGGCCGCGTCGCGCTGCGGGGTCCTTGGCCTTGGATCGCTTTGGCGATCGCCGCCGCCGTCTTCGCGCCCGTGATCGCGTGGAACGCCGCGCATGGCTGGGCGTCCTTCGCCTTCCAAGGCGGCCGGGCCGACGGTTTCTCGGTGAACCCGCTGCGCCCCTTCGTGCCGCTGGCGGGCCAGGCGCTCTATGTCACGCCATGGCTGTGGGCGCCGGCGTTCGCGCTCGGCTTGCGCGTGCTTTTCAAGCGGGACGACCCGGCGGCGCGCCTGCTCGCCTTCGCCGCCTTCGGCATGATCGCGCCTTTCGCGCTCGTGGCGCTGTGGTCGCCGCGCCCGATGCTGCCCCATTGGGGCGCGCCCGGCTACGTGCTGCTGATGCCGCTCGTCGGGCGTTGGTCCGCCGGCCTGTCGGACCGCGCCTTCGTCGTCGCACGCCGCGTCGCGGCGGCGACATTGGCGCTGCTGGCGATCGCCGCGGCGGTCATCGCCGGTCAGGGCTTTTTCGGCGTTCCCGCCGCGCTCGACGCGCGGTTCGACGGCCTGCAGAAGCCGAGCCTGCAAGCCAACGACTGGAGCGACTTGCCCGCCGAGCTGGAGAAACGAGGCTTCGCGCCGCGCGCGGGCCTCGTGTTCGCGGTCGGCGATTGGCGCCTCGCCGGCAAGGTCGGGCACGCGCTCGACGCCGACGCGATCGTCGCCGTGCTCGGCGACGACGAACGTCAGTTCGGCTACGCGAGGCCTTGGACCTCGCTGCTGGGCGACGACGTGCTGATGCTGGGCGACGCCGCCTCGGATCCGCGTTACGCGTCGGCGTTCGAGAGCGTCGAGCGGCTGGCGCCGCTCCCGATCCGCCACGCCGGCAGGACGATCGTCGAGCTTCCCGCCGCGATCGGCCGGCGCTTGAAGACGCCGCCGCGCTGAGGCGTGCTGCCGGGCGCGGGCACCGGCGTCGCCGGCGCTTCCGAGGGCGCGGCGGGCGAGCCCGCCCAAGCGGTGGCGGCAGGGATGTCCTCGCCCTTCATCAACACCGTGCGCGGACCCAGCCGGGCGAAATCGCCGACCTTGGAATCGTAGAGCACGGTGGCATCGGCGCCGACGCTGACGCCGCGGCCGAGTTCGATGCGACCGATCTTCATCAGCCGGTCCTCGTAGAGATGCGTCTGCAGCGCCGAGAACTGGTTGAGCTCGCAGAAGTCGCCGATCGTCACGCAATCGAACTCTGTGAAGTCGAACGCGCCGAGCCAGACGCCCTTGCCGACCTTGACGCCCAAAAGGCGCAGCACCCAAGGCAGGAACGGTGTTCCGGTCAGGTGCGACAGCAGCACGTCGGCCGCGAAGGCCCCGTAGAGCGAGGCGATGGCCTCGGTGCGCAGCGCCCACCACGACCACATCGGCGCCTGCCGGGGCCGGTAGCGGCCGATCATCAGCCATTTCAGGGCGACGACGACGCCATATTCCGCGATCGCCGTCGCAGCCGACCCGAGCGTGGCGCGCGCCAGCGCCTCGCCGTAACGGCCTTGCGCCAGCGCGGGCGCGAAGAACGCGATCTGCGCGGCGCCGAACGCGATCTGCATTGCGGTCGGCAGCGAGATCGAGACGCTCTCGAACGCCCAGCGGAACGCGACCTTCCACGTCGGCGGCGCGAAGGTGCGCGCGGCGCCGCCGTCGAACGTCTGGCGCAGCGGCAGCTTGATCGCCGGCGAGCCGAACCACACCTCGCCCGGCGCGACGCGGTCGCCGTCGGGCAGGCGCGACTTCACGCCGACCAGCGCGCCGTCGCCGATCTCGCCGCCGGCCGCCACCACGGCGTCGTTGCCCACGAAGGCGCGCGAACCGATGGTGACCTTCTTCAGGCTCACCCAGCCGTCGCGCACGTCCTCCTCGCCGACGGTCGCCCCGTCCGCGATGAAAGAATTGTCGCCGACCTCGACCAAGGCGTAGCGACCGCCGAATTCGGTGGAGACTTCCGTGCCCTTGCCGAGCTTTGCGCCGAGCAGGCGGTACCAGACCGTCATGAACTGCGTCGCCGTCACCGTGGACAGCGAGGCGCCCGACGCGGCCGAGGCGAAGCCGAACAGCCAATGCCGAAAATACGTCCACGAGTGCAGCGGGAACCGGCCCTCGGTCACGCGCGGCAGGATCGCCTTGCGCAACAGCACGACGA
>JAGWKJ010000252.1 GCA_028865375.1 Hyphomicrobiales bacterium
ACAACGGCAACCGTTTCTTTGGCAGCGTGTCGCGCGGCCTCGCCGAGGCGGTGCAGGAGGCGGCGCGCCGCTGGGGCCTGCCCAACGGCTACGTGCTGGGCCAGGAAGGCTCCGGCGCCTTCGTCGCCGGCCTGCGCTACGGCGAGGGCACGATGTTCACCCGCAACGCGGGCGACAGCCGCGTCTACTGGCAGGGTCCGTCGGTCGGCTTCGACGCCGGCGGCGACGGCGACCGCACGATGATGTTGGTCTACAACTTGCCGGCGACCGGGGCGATCTTCCAGCGCTTCGGCGGCATCGACGGCTCGGCCTATCTGGTGGGCGGCTTCGGCATGACGGCGCTGGGCGCCAACGGCATCGTCGTGGCCCCGATCCGCTCGGGGGTCGGCGCGCGGCTCGGCCTCAACGTCAGCTACCTGAAGTTCACGACGCAGCCGACCTGGAATCCATTCTGATCCCGTCCTGAACGGCCATCCCCGACGTTAACCGCGGCGTGCGACGGCGCACGCCGCGACCCGGCGTTCGCTTGCGCGACGCCCCGCGCCGTGCTTGATCCAAGGCCGGTCAACGCGGCGATTACCCTTGGTCGAGCCCCTTCTCTTTTTTGCGTTGGGCTTCTGCCTCGCCGGGCTTTCGGTGCTGGCGATCGTCCCCGCATTGTGGCGCCGGGCGCTGCGGCTGACGCGCGAGCGCGCGCGCCTGCTGCTGCCCCAGACGGCCGAAGAGGCGCTGGCCGACGTCGACCTCGCGCGCGCGCGCGTGGCGGTGGCGGAGCGCGACGCCGAGATCAAGGTCGAGCGCGCCAACGCCCGGCGCGCGGCGGCGGCGGGCGCGCTGCGCGACGCGCATGCCGAGATCGAGCGGCTCACGAGCCTCGTCTCGGCGACGCAAGCCGGCCTCGCCCATGCCGTCGAGGCGCGCGCCGTCTCCACCAAGTCGATCGCCGAGGCGGCGGAGGCTAACGCCGGCATGGCCGCCGACGCGCGCGAAGCGGCGTCCCGCGCCGAGCGCGCCGGGCACGAACTCGCCCAGGCCGAGGCGCGCAGCCGGACGTTGGAAGAAATCGCGGAACGCCGCCGCGCCGCCGTCGCCGCGCTCGAAACGAGGGTCGCCGGCCTCGAAGCGACGATCGAGGACCTGCGCGCCGAAATCGCGCGGCATGGCGCCGGGGCCGTGCGGCCGACGGCGGCGCACGAGCCCGACGCGCTCGAGAGCCTCCACCCTTTCCCGCGCGCCGCGCGGACGGAGACGGCCATGCCCGAAGGCCCCAAGAACACCGCCGCCCTCACGACGCTCGACGAGGACGTCGCGCGCTTGCGCGAAACGGCGTCGGACGCGCAAGGCCCGCGCCGCGACGAGCGGCTGCGCGCGATGGTCGACGCCATCGGCGCCAAATTCCTCGCGCTGTCGGCGGGCGAAGACGCCAAGGCGCGCGCGCACGCCGCGCAGGACGCCTGAACTGGCCGGTTTGCCGCGTCGGCCCCGGTTCCGCTATGGTCGGGAGATTCAACACCGGGGATTTCCATGTCCGAACACGTCGGCGTCCACATCCACGCGCCTCACGAAGAAAACGTCCATGAGGCGGCGGAGCACGGAGATTCGCTGGCCTCGCGCGTCGCGCTGACGACGGCGATCCTCGCCACCTTGGGCGCGCTGTTCGGCTACGCGGCGGCGCAATTCTCCACCGACTCGCTGATGCTGAAGAACGACGCCATCGCGCGCCTCACCGAGTCGAGCGACCAATGGGCCTATTACCAGGCCAAGAACCAGCGCGAGTTCCTGTCGAAGGCGTTCGCCGCCACGCTGCCGGCCGGCCCGGTCAAGGACGACTTCGTCAAGCAGGGCGACGTCTACGCCAAGCAGAAGGGCGAGATCGCCAAGAAGGCGCAAGAACTCAGCGACGAGTCCAAGAAGCTCGACGCCGAGTCGCGCGCCAAGATCGTTCCCCACGAGCGGATCGGGCTCGGCGTGACGCTGATGCAGGTCGCCGTCGCGATGGCCTCGATCACGGTGCTGGCGCGCAAGGCTTGGCTGTTCGTCGGCGCGCTCTTGTTCTCCGCCGCCGGCATCGGCGTCGCGGCTTGGGGCTATTTCTCCGTCTGATCGACGACCGTCCGGCCGTCGATCTCGACGCGCCGGACCCGCAAGCCGTCGTCGAACGTCGCGCGCGACGGCGGCAGGCGCGGCGGCACGAGCGCGCGAGGCGACGCGCTTGCCATCGCCAGCGCTTGGGGGGCCGTCGCGGCTCCCCATTCGACGGCGTTGCGCATCGCCTGGTCGAGTTCGAGCGCCGCGCCCGCCAGCGTGGACGTGCCCGGCAGCCTGACGGCGCCGTCGGCGCCGCGCTCGATCGCCATGCCCGCGAAACGGTAGAGGCCGGGCGGCGCGCCGGCGGCCGACACCGCGTCGGTGACGAGGATCGCGCGGCCGGGTCCCTTGGCGCGGACCATCGCGCGCAGGACGGCCGGCGGCACGTGGCGGCCGTCGGCGATGAAGGTCGCGGTCAGGTCGTCCACGCCCAGCTGCGCGAAGATCGGATTGTCGAACTTGTGGCCCGTATGCGCGCAGGCGTTGCCCAGATGCGTCGAGAGCCGCGCGCCGGCCTGCGCGGCGGTGGCCGCACCGACGGCGTCGATCGCGCCGTGACCGAGCGAAACCTCGATGCCGCGGGCGCGCGCCGCGGCGACGAAGGCGATCGCGCCGTCGCGCTCCGGCGCGACGGTGACGAGGCGGATCGGCTTGGCGAGCCGGCGGCCCAGCCGCTCGACGAAGGCGATGTCGGGGTCGCGCATCGCCGAGGCCGGATGGCAGCCGCGATAGCCGTCGAGCGCGCTCAGGAACGGCCCTTCGAGGTGATAGCCCGCCACCATCGCGCGGCCGAGCGCGGAGGCCGCCGCCGCGCGGTCCACCGCCTCGAGCCGCGCGCGCATCGCCGCCTCGTCGGCGCTGATGATCGTGGGCAACAGCGCCGTGACGCCGCCCCCCGCCTGCACGCGCAGCGAGGCCTCGAACGCGGCGGCGTCGAGCGCTTCGTCGTTGTAGTCGACGCCCGCGAAGCCGTTCACTTGCAGGTCGAACAGGCCTTCGCCGTCCATCGCGCCCTCCGGCGGGCATTTATCCACAGATCGGCGCGGTGGCGAGCGTGCGGAATCGATTTCGCAATCCCCGGCGCCAAAGGCTTGAATCGACTCTGGCTTCGAGTCGCGCCCTCGCCGCCCGAGCGCCCGCGCGGAGGGGCTCGCGCAAATGGGCTGGGGAAAAGCCCGGAAATCCGGGCCGAACCGTTGCGCGCGATTCAACGCATAGTGTAGCGTCGCCTCCGTCGCATACGAGATGTCGTGCGGCGGACCAAGTGACGCGAGCAAGTGTTCGGCGGCGTATCCGCGCGGGAACGCCGGGGCTCGTGCGCGCGCCGTAATCCGCTCGCGACCTGAAACCGGGGCCAACGATGGATTGGACGAAAGAACGCGTCGAGACGCTCGACAAGCTCTGGCAGGAGGGCCGCACGGCCAGCCAGATCGCCGCCGAGCTTGGACACGGGGTGACGCGCAACGCCGTGATCGGGAAAGTGCATCGCCTCGGTTTGTCGGCTC
>JAGWKJ010000253.1 GCA_028865375.1 Hyphomicrobiales bacterium
TGGGCTTGGCGTCGCCGGGCGCGACCTTCTCGTCCCGGGTCTCGCGGCAGGCGACATAAAGCCGATCCCGCGCGCGCGTGAGCGCGACATAGAGCAGGCGGCGTCGTTCGTCGTCCATCGTCGCGTCGGCGACGGCGCGCGCGGCCGTCAGCGCCGGTCCGATCCGGTCCTTGCCGAGGCTCCAGGCGTGCAGCGGCGCGCGGCCAGGCAGGCGCACGATCGACGAGCGGGCGGATCGCCGGCCGTCCAGAGTGTCGGGAAGGATCACGACCGGCGCCTCGAGGCCTTTGGCGCCGTGCACCGTCATCACGCGCACGCCGTGCGGGGCCGCGTCGCCCTCGCGCTTGATTTCGACCGCGTCGCCGGCGAACAGCGCGAGGAACGCATCGAGCGTGGCGGCATGGTCGCGCTCGGCCGCCGAGGCGCGGGCGAGGAATTCGTCGATCGCGTCCTCCGCCTCCGGTCCCAGCCGCGCGACGAGGCGCAGTCGCCCGCCGCCCGGGCCCAGCAGGCGCGCGTAGAAGTCGAACGCGGTCTCGGCGCGCGCCGCGCCGCGCCAACCCGCGAGCGTCGCGGCGGCCGCGCGATGTCGGGGTTCGCCGGAGGCCGCCAGCGCGTCGGCGAGCGTGCCCGGCCGTTTCGGCGCCAGCGCGATCAGGTCGTCGTCGTCGAGGCCCAGCAGCGGCGACTTCAGCACGCAGGCGAGCGAAAGGTCGTCCGCCGGCGACAGCGCGGCGCGGCCGGCGGCGACGAGATCCATGACGGCGACGTGATCCCCGAGCATCATCCGGTCGGCGCCTTCGGCGGGCACGCCGCGGTCGCGCAGCGCGCGCACGATCGCCTCGAACACGGGACCGCGCTTTCGCACCAGCACGAGCACGTCGCCGGGCGCGATCGGCGCCGGCCGGCCCTGCCGGTCGCGCACGCGCTCGCGGGAGCCCGGCGCGACGAGCGACGCACACAACCGCGCCACGCGGTCGGCCAGGATCGCCGCGCCGTCGCGCTCGGGCGGCGCGTCGACCGGCGCGACGGGCGAGGGCGGTGCGGGCGCGACATGGGCGATCGCCGGCCAGACCTCGATCATGCCCTCGCGGTCGCCGCGCACCGCCTCGTGGACGGGCCCGCCGGCGCCGTCGGCCTCCGCGTCGACGACGCCGCCGTGCGCGTCCGGCTTGGCGAACACCGCGTCGACGCCGCGCAGCAGCGTCGCCGTCGAGCGGAACGACTGGCGCAGCGCGATCGCCTCGAAACGCGCGCCGGCGCCGCGCGCGAGCTCGCGGTAGCGGTGGCCTTCGGACGCGAACAGCTTCGGGTCGGCGCCGGCGAAGGCGTAGATCGTCTGCTTGGGGTCGCCGACGGCGAACATCGTGCGCGCGGCCGGCCGGGTGCCGGCACCGGCGAAGAACTCGTCGGTCAACGCGTCGACGATGCGCCATTGCGCGGGCGAAGTGTCTTGCGCTTCGTCGACCAGCACGTGGTCTATGCGCGCGTCGAGCTTGTGACGCACCCAGGCCTTCGCGGGCCCCTCCAGCAGCCGCGCCGCGAGCGTGACGAGATCGCGGAACTCCAGCCGGCCGGCGCGCCGCTTGGCGCGCGCGAACTCGGTCCTCGCGACCCCGGCCAACTTGCGCAGGGCGAGCGTCCGTTCGAGGTCACGCGTCGCGCGGAGCTCGTCGAACAGGGACGGCAGGTGCGCGGCGAGCGCGTCGATCGCCGCGAAGGCCGCGGGATGGGCCGCGCGCGTCGCCTTCGTGCCGAGTTGCTTGCGCGGCGCGCCGTCGCGGAAGAAGGCGTCCTCCAGCGCATCGAGCGCATCCCGGTCGTCGTCGCGCGCGACGGCGAAATCGCGAAGGCGCTCCGCGAAGGCCCGGTCGGTCTTGGCGCCGCCCTCCAGCGCCGCGATCCAGGCGGAGAGCTCGGCGCCGTGCGGCGCGGCGGCGAGGATTTCGGCGCCGACGTCCGCGGCCGGCCGCGCGACGCCCAGCGCCTCGGCGAGCGCGGCGGGAACGCCGGCGCCGTCGGGGTCTCCGCCGGCCTCCTCCTCGCGGTCGAGGGCGGCGACCTGGTCGCGCAACGATTTTTCGAACGTGGCCGCGCCGCCGTCGCGCAGCGCGAGCGCGAGCGCGTCGGCCAGCGCGGAATCGGCGCGGAAGCGCAGCAACGCCCGGCGGAACGCGCGCGCGAACAAGTCCGCTGCGTCGACCTCCTCAAGCGTCGAAAACCCCGCCGGCGCGCCGGATTCGAAGGGGAAGGCGTGCAGCAGGCGTTCGGCGAAGGCGTGGACGGTCTGGATCTTCAACCCGCCCGGCGTCTCCAGCGCCTTGGCGAACAGGCGACGCGCGAAGGCGAGATCGACCGTCGCGACGGCGCCGACGCGCGCGATCTCCTCGCGCAACGCGCCGTCGTCGAGCCTCGTCCAGCGGGCCAGCGCCTCGAACGCGCGCGCCGACATCGTCGCGGCGGCGGCGCGCGTGTAGGTGAGGCAGAGGATCGCGTCGGGCGCGACGCCGTCGAGCATCAGGCGCAGCACGCGGTTGACGAGCACGTGCGTCTTGCCCGAGCCGGCGTTGGCGGTGACCCAGGCGGAGACGCGCGGATCGGAGGCGGCGCGCTGGGCGGCCTCGACGTTGGCGAGCGCGTCGCTCATCCCTCGTCCTCGCCGTCTTCGTCGGGCCCGTCCCCCGCCGACCATTCGCGCACGCGCGCGAGATGGTCGTAGTCGCCGGCCGCGTCCTTCTTGAACGGCGCGACCCGCGAGACGTAGCCTGCGTCCGGCGATCGATAGCGCGACAGCGCGACCGTCGTGCGCGCGAGCGCCGTTTCCGCCGCGGCGGCGGAATCGTCGGCGACGGGCCGCTCCTCGAAGATCTTGGCGCCGCCGATCTTCAGGTAGGCGAGCGCGCCCGGTTCGCCTTCGACCTCCGGGCCGAAGCCGCCGCGCGCGGCGATGGCCGACTCGAGCGGCAATTGCAGTGAATACAGGCCGACCATCTTCTTCGACGGCGCCTCGCCGGTCTTGTAGTCGAACGCCGAGATCCGCCCGTCCAGTCCGCGCTCCAGCCGGTCGGCGCGCGCCACGAGCGCGAAAGCCGAGCCGTCGTCCAGCGTCAGCGCGAGCTTGCCGCCGGCCTCGACGGCGACATGGCCCGCGTCGCGACGGCGCGACGCGTCCCATGCGAGGAAGGCGCGCGAGGCGCGTTCGATCTCCTGCTCGCGCAGGATCGCGAAGGCGTCGTCGTCCAGCAGCGTGGCGAAGGCGGCGGCCAGCCGCGATCGGAATTGCGCGGGCGCGTCCGCCGGCGGACCTGCGGGAAAGTGGCGCCCGTAGGCGGCGATGGCGGCGTGCCACGCCTCGCCGATCTCGGCCGCCTCCGCGGCGTCGCGGAACTCGGGCAGCGGTTCGAGGCCGAGCACGTGGCGCGCGTGGATCGCGTAAGGGTCGCGCAGCAGCGTCTCGATCGAGGTGACGCCGAGCCGCGTCGGGCGCAGCGTCACCGGCGGCCGCGGCGCCGGCCGGGAGACGCGCGGCACGGGCGGCGCGTCGTCGAGCGCGCGCGCCAGCGCCAGCAGCGCGTCGCCGCGCCCGCGCATC
>JAGWKJ010000018.1 GCA_028865375.1 Hyphomicrobiales bacterium
CGAGGTACAGCATTTCGCCGGCCATCGCGCGGAACACGGCGGGGTTGGAATAGTTCAGGTCCCATTGGAAGCGATAGAACGTCGACCAGATCCAGCGGCCGTCCGGCAATCGGATGAACGAGCCGGGATGGTCGTCGGGGAAGATCTCGCGCGTCGTGCGCTCGAACGCGCCGGGCATCTCCCGATCCGGGAAGATCCAGTAGAAATCCGAATGCTCCGGGTCGCCCGCCGCCGCCTTGCGCGCCCATTCGTGTTCGTCGGACGTGTGGTTGAAGATGAAGTCGAGGCACAGCGACATGCCTTCGCGCCGCAGCGCCGCGGCGAACCCGCGCAGGTCCTCGATGTCGCCGAGCTTGGGCGCCAACGCGCGATAGCTCGACACGGCATAACCGCCGTCGCTGTTGGCCGCCGGGCACAGGAACGGCGGCATGACGTGGAAATAGGTCAGGCCCAGACGCTTGAAATAGGGAATGTCGCGTTCGAGCCCGGCGATCGTGCCGGCGTAGCGGTCGGCGTAGCAGACGCCGCCCAACATCGCCTCGGACTGGAACCAATCCGGCTTCGCCTCGCGCCGCAGGTCGAGCGCCCGCAGGTCGGCCGGCCGCTCGCGCCAAGCGTCGCAAGCGGTCGCCAGGATGTCGGCGACGCGGTCGAGAAAATCGCCCCGCGCTCCGTAAAGCGGGGCGAGTTCGGCCAGCAGGGTCGGAAAATGGGCGTCGAAGCGGCGCCGGAACTCGGCGTCCGCGCCCGCCAGCGACGGGACCCTGGCCCGCACATAGGCCGCCGCGCCGGCGACCTGGTCTTCGATCTTCAGCACCGCCCGGCCTCCCCGAAAGCGGTTTTGGCCGAGGCCCGGCGATGCGTCAATTCGCCGTCGCTCAGGCCTCGAAGCGGACGCCTTGGGCGAGCGGCAGGCGGTCGGAATAGTTCACGGTGCTTGTCTGCCGGCGCATGTAGCCCTTCCAGGCGTCGGCGCCCGACTCGCGGCCGCCGCCGGTCTCCTTCTCGCCGCCGAACGCGCCGCCGATCTCCGCGCCCGAGGGCCCGACGTTGACGTTGGCGATGCCGCAATCCGATCCCGACGCCGATAGGAACCGTTCCCCCTCGCGCAGGTCGAGCGTGAAAATGCAGGACGACAGGCCTTGCGGCACGTCGTTCTGGATCGCGATCGCCTCGTCGAACGTCCCGTAGTCGAGCGCGTAGAGGATCGGCGCGAAGGTCTCGCGCTTCACCGTCGCGGTTTGGGCCGGCATCTCGACGAGCGCGGGCGCGACATAGGTCCCGCCGGCGACGCCCGACGCCCGGGCGCCGCCATGGACGGTCCCGCCTTCGGCCCGCGCGGCGGCGAGCGCCGCCTGCATCGCCTCGAACGCGGCCCCGTCGATCAGCGGTCCGACCAGCGTGCCTTCGGCGCGCGGATCGCCGATGGGCAGGCTGTCGTAGGCCTTGCGCAAGCGGCGCAGCAGGTCGGCCTTGACCGAGCGATGGACGATCAGCCGGCGCAGCGACGTGCAGCGCTGGCCCGCCGTGCCCACCGCCGAAAACAGGATCGCGCGCACCGCCATGTCGAGGTCGGCGGAGGGCGCGACGATCATCGCGTTATTGCCGCCGAGCTCCAGGATCGCGCGCCCCCAGCGCGCCGCCACCTTGGGCCCGACGGCGGCGCCCATGCGGGTCGAACCGGTCGCCGACACGATCGGCACGGCGCGCGAGGCGGCGATGGCCTCGCCGATTTCCGCCCGCCCGATGACGAGCTGCGACAGGCCGGCCGGCGCCTCGGCGCCGAAGCGCGCCGCCGCCCGTTCGAACAGGCGTTGCACGGCGATGGCGGTCAACGGCGTCTTCTCGGACGGCTTCCAGATCACCGGGTCGCCGCACACGAGCGCGAGCGCCGCGTTCCAGCTCCACACCGCGACAGGGAAATTGAACGCCGAGATCACGCCGACCGGACCCATCGGATGCCAGGTCTCGGCCATCCGGTGGCCGGGCCGTTCGGACACGATGGCCAGCCCATGCAATTGCCGCGACAGGCCGACCGCGAAGTCGCAGACGTCGATCATCTCCTGCACTTCGCCCAAGCCCTCCGAGGCGATCTTGCCGGCCTCCAGCGTGACGAGGGCGGCGAGCGCCGCCTTTTCCTTGCGCAATTCCTCGCCGAGCAGGCGCACCAGCTCGCCGCGGCGAGGCGCCGGCACGTCGCGCCATGGCGCGAAGGTTTCGCCCGCGCGCGCGAAGACCGCGGGCATGTCGGCCGCCGGCGTCTCGCGCACGCGGGCCACTTCCGCGCCGTCGATGGGCGAGCGCACGACGAGCGAACCGCCGGAAAGGTCGGCCGACGTCAGGCCGGCGGCGGCGAGGACTTGCGCGTGCGTCATGGCGGGCTCCGGGCGAAACGGGCCCTGTTTGGTCGAAACGGGCCGAGCTGTCGAGCGCACGCTACGCGGTCAGCCGCAGGACCGTCTCGCAGGCGATCAGGTCGAAATGGCCGCCGCCGGCGTTCTTGTAGAACGTGATCTCCTCGGGCGAACGGCGGCCCGGGACCGCGCCGCCGACGAGATCGTAGAGGTCGCCCAGCACGTCGCCGGCCGCGATCGCGCCCGACGCGATCGGCCCGGCGATGTCGCCGACGCCGGCGAACGCGCTCTCCCGCCGGTCGACGAACACGCGCGAGCGCCGCGCGGCGGCGTCGTCGGCCTCGCGGGTCTCGGGCGTATAGCCGCCCACGAGGTCGAGATGGGCGCCGGGCCTGAGCAGCGCGCCCTTGACCAGCGGCGCGTCGGACCGAGTGCAGGCCGTGACGACGTCGGCCCGGGCGACCGCCGCGTCGAGGTCGTCGACCCGCTCGGCCGCCATCCCCTCCGCCCGCAGCTCGGCGACCAGCGCGTCCGCCCGCGCCGCGCCGCGGTTCCACACCAGGACGCGCGTCAGCGACGGGCGCACCGACCGGTGCGCGCGGGCGAGCCCGCCCGACATCGCGCCGGCGCCGACGACGAGCAGCGTCGCCGCGTCCGGCCGCGACAGCAGCCGCGACCCCAGCGCGGAATCCGCCGCGGTACGCCAATAGGTGACTTCGGTGCCGTCGATCAGCGCCAACGGCCGGCCGTCGGTCCCGTCGAACAGCACGCAGGATGCCTGCACGGCGGGCAGAGGCCCGCGGCCCGGGTTGTCCGGAAAGATCGTGATCAACTTGCTGCAGAGGTAGCGTCCGGCGTCGACGGCGTGGCGCACGAAATACTGGGCGCCGCCGCCGGCGTCCATCATCCGCTCGGCGATCTCGATCTTGGGCCGTCTATGCGCCGCCTCGATGGCGTCCACGAGCGAAGGAAAGTCGAGCGCCGCGCGGATGGCCTCGCGTTCGATGACCCGCATGCCGCGCATCCCCCGTGTGGCGCGCCCCGCGCCGCGGCCAGAGTAGACGGCGGACGCCCGCGCCGGCAATCGGCCGGGCCAAGCCCCGTCGTTCGCGCCACGGCGCCCAATGCCCTATCGTGGCGCCGACCGGCCCGCCCCCCGGGCCGCCACGAGGAAACCGCCATGGCCATCGGCGTCCCGCGCATCACGCCGCATCTTTGGTTCGACACGCAAGCGGTCGAGGCGGCGGAATTCTACGCGTCGGTGTTCCCGAATTCGCGGATCGACAAGATCGACCGCATCCGGGACACCCCGTCGGGCGATTGCGACATCGTTTCGTTCACGCTGGCGGACCAGCCCTTCATGGCGATCTCGGCCGGGCCGATGTTCAAGTTCAACGAAGCGATCTCGCTGGTCGTGCCTTGCGACACGCAGGAGGAGATCGACCATTACTGGAGCAGGCTCGCCGCCGATCCGGCCGCCGGCCGCTGCGGTTGGATCAAGGACCGCTATGGCCTGTCTTGGCAGATCTGGCCCAAGGCGATCGCGCAGATGATGGAGGGCGCCGATTCCACGGCAAAGGCCCGCGTCACGCGGGCGATCATGGCGTCGAAGAAGTTCGAGATCGTCGAACTGAGGCGTGCGTTGGCCGGAGAATGACGGTCGTCGCCCGCAACGAAGGAACAACCGATGACCGGCCCGACCCCACCGCCGACGCGCACGCCGCCGGCCCTCGCCCGCGCCGCCGACGGCAGGCGGGCGACCTTCCGGACGGGAGAGACGATCTATCGACCGGGCGACGCGCCGAGGGGCTGGATCGCCGTCGAAGCCGGCTCGGTCCGCGTCCGGTTGGTCGGCGCCAGCGGCCGCGAAGCGACGCTGTATCGCATCGCGCCGGGCGACGCCTGCGTGCTGACGACGTCGGCGATCCTTGGCGACGGCTCGCTCGCCGCGGAGGCGCTCGCGGAGACCGACGTCGTCGCCTGGATTTCGCCGCTCGCCGCGTTCCGCCGCGCGCTCGACGGATCGGCCGGGTTCCGCGACGCCGTGCTGCGCAACTACGCGGAGCGGGTCGCCGAGCTGATTTCGGCGCTGGACGCGGCGCTGTTCGTGCCGCTCGACGCGCGGCTCGCCGAGCTGATTCTCGCACGCGCCAGGGACGGCGCCGTGGAAGCGACCCACCACGAACTCGCCGGCGAGCTCGGCACGGCGCGCGAGGTCGTCACGCGCACGCTGGGCCGGCTCGAACGCGAGGGCGCGGTCGAGGCGGCCCGCGGGTCACTGCGCGTCCGCGACCGCGCGTCCCTCGAGCGGGTGGCGCGGCGCGGGCGTGACGTCGTCACCGACGCCGTCACGCCGCCGCGCTAAGATGCGTCATCGAAATCGGAGTGAACGCCATGTCCAAGAACGTCGGATCCATCGACCGCATCCTGCGGATCGTCGTCGGCCTCGCGCTGATCGCCTTCGCGCTCGGCTACATCGCGCCCGGTTCGCCCCTGCATTTGCTGGGCTGGATCGGCATGGTGCCGCTGGCGACGGCGGCGATGGGAAGCTGCCCGCTCTACAGCGTGTTCGGCCTCTCGACCTGCCCGATGAAGGCGTCGCACTGACGCGAACGACGCGCGCCGACGAGGGCTCCGCGCCGAAAGGCGCGGGCCCCTTTTTTCGTCCCCGATCGCCCCGGCGCCGCGCGCCGCCCGGCTAGGCGTTTCCACGTAAGCGCTGGCCCCGGCTTTCGCGCGCGTCGCGGGAGCGCGACTCTCGCCCCACGGAAACCCGGAGGGCGCGATGGACTTCACCGACTTGGTCGTCGAGACCCGTTTCGCCGCTCCGCCGCTCCTCCGCGACGACGAACCGCCGGCGCGATCCGAACGCCGTCCCGACGCGGTGCGCGTGCCGCGCGGCGCCGAACTGTTCCGCGCCGGCGACCTCGCGCGGCGGCTCTACGAAGTCCGTTCCGGCGCGCTGATGCTGTATCGCCTGCTGCCGGACGGCCGCAGGCAGGTCGTCGACGTCGCGACCGCCGGCGACGTCTGCGGGTTGGCCTCCGCGGGCGTCCACGAATCGACGTGCGAAGCGCTCGCCGACTCGGCGGTCGTCGCCATCGAAAGGCGCGCCTTGGAATCCGATCCGCGGCTCGGCGACCGCGTCCGCGGCAAGCTCGAACGCGCCGCCTGCGCGCTGCACGCGCGCATCGTCGACCTCGGCCGCAAGGGCGCCGACGAGCGCGTGGCGTCCTTTTTGCTGCGCCTCGCCGAGGCGGCCGGCGACGGCGACGCCGCGACCTTTCCCGCGATGACGCAGGCGCAGATCGGCGACTATCTCGGCCTGTCGCTCGAAACCGTCTGCCGCGCGTTTTCTCGGCTGCGCGGCCGGGGCCTCGTGGAGACGGCGCGCGGCGGCCGGGTCCGCGTCTGCGACCTCGCGCGGCTGCGGGAAGCGGCGGGCGACGCGTGAGCCGCGCGCCGGCGGGCGCCGTCCCGCGCTACACCAGCTATCCGACCGCGCCGCATTTCCACGCCGGCGTCGACGACGCGACCTACGCGCGTTGGCTCGGCGGGCTGCCGGCGGACGCGGCGCTTTCGCTCTACGCGCACGTGCCGTTCTGCGACACGCTGTGCTGGTTCTGCGGCTGCACGACCAAGACGACGAAGCGTTACGCGCCGGTCGCCGCCTATCTCCGGGCCCTGACCGCCGAAATCGCGCTCGTCGCCCGCCATGCGCAAGGCCGCGGGACGGTCCGGCATCTCCATTGGGGCGGCGGTTCGCCCACCATCCTCGAACCGGCGGACGTCTTGGCGCTGTCGCGCTCGCTGCGCACGGCGTTCGCTTTCGCGCCCGACGCGGAATTCGCCGTCGAGATCGACCCGCGCGGCTTCGACGGCGGCCGTCTCGACGCGCTCGCCGCCGCCGGCCTGACGCGCGCCAGCGTGGGCGTGCAGGACTTCGACCGCGCCGTGCAATCGGCCATCAACCGCGCGCAAAGCTTCGAAGAGACCCGCGCGGCGGTGGAGGGGCTGCGCGCGCGCGGCGTGCGCTCGCTCAACGTCGACGCGATCTACGGCCTTCCGGGCCAGACGGTCGAAAGCCTCCTCCGCACGCTCGACGGCGTGCTGGCGCTCGCGCCAGACCGCGTCGCCCTGTTCGGCTACGCGCACGTTCCTTGGATGAAGGCGCACCAGGCGATGATCGACGCCGCCGCGCTGCCCGGCGCGGAGGCGCGCCTCGACATGGCGCGCGCGGCGTCCGCCCGGATCGCGGCCGCGGGCTACGTCCGCGTCGGCCTCGATCATTTCGCGATTCCCGGCGACGGGCTGGCGCGCGCCGCCGTCGACGGTCGCCTCCGCCGCAACTTCCAAGGCTACGTCGCCGAGGAAGCCGACGCGCTGATCGGCCTTGGCGCCTCCGCCATCGGCGGGCTGCCGCAGGGACACGCGCAGAACGCGTCGGCGACCGGCGACTATGCGCGGCGGATCGGCGAAGGGCGCCTCGCCACGGTCCGCGGTTACGCCTTGCGCGCCGACGACCTGCCACGGCGCGACGCCATCGAGCGGCTGATGTGCGACCTGAAGTTCGACGCGCGCGCCCTGCGACGACGCCATGGAGCGGCCGCCGAGCCGCTGGTGGCGATCGCGCGCGGGCTCGTCGCCGCCGACGCGGAGGGATTGCTCGCGCCGGAGGACGACGGCTTTCGCGTCACCGAGCGCGGTCGCGCGCATTTGCGCGGCATCGCCGCGCGGTTCGACGCGTACTTGGGAACGGGCGTGGCGGCGGCGCGTCATTCGCTCGCCGTTTGAGGGTGCGGCGCAAGCGCGCGGACGGCGGGGCGGGTTGACATCGGTCAAGGACCTGCGCGGCCGCGGACGCGAATGAAGGCGGAAGCGCGGCGCCCATGCGGGCCGCGCCGGAATGGGGACGAACGATGGCCAATGCGGCGGGACCGAAGCGCCTGACGATGTCCGAGGTCGGGGTCGCGATCGCGCTCGGCGCGCTGGCGCTTTACGCGACCGCCGTGGCGGCCAACGGATGGTCGGTCGCCTTCCGGTTCCACGGCTTCCTGACGCTGGCGGCGAGCGTCGCCGGCATCTTCGCGATCTTCAACAATTTCTACGAGCGCGGGCCGGACCTGCCGCCCGCCGAGATCGACGGCCGGCCGAACTACAATTTCGGTCCCGTGAAGTTCATGACGGCGGCCGCCGTCTTCTGGGCCATCGCGGGCATGTCGGTCGGGCTCTACATCGCGCTCGAACTTGCGTTTCCGGGCCTGAACGTCGCGCCTTGGTTCAACTTCGGCCGCCTTCGTCCCCTGCATACGTCGGCCGTGATCTTCGCCTTCGGCGGCAACGTGCTGATAGGGACCTCGTTCTACGTCGTCCAACGCACCACGCGCGCGCGCCTCGCCGGCTACCTCGCCCCTTGGTTCGTCGCGCTCGGCTACAATTTCTTCATCGTGCTGGCGGGCACCGGCTACCTGCTCGGCGTCACCGCGTCGAAGGAATACGCCGAGCCGGAATGGTACGCCAAGCTCCTGCTGACCGTCGTCTGGCTGACCTACCTGGGCGTGTTCGTCGGCACGCTGATGCGCCGCAAGGAGCCGCACATCTACGTCGCCAACTGGTTCTACCTGTCGTTCATCCTGACGATCGCGGTGCTCCATCTCGGCAACAGCCCGACGGTGCCGATCTCCCTCATGTCGGACAAGTCCTACATCGTTTGGAGCGGCGTGCAGGACGCGATGATCCAGTGGTGGTACGGCCACAACGCGGTCGCGTTCTTCCTGACGGTGCCGTTCCTGGCGATCATGTACTACTTCGTGCCCAAGCGCGCGGAACGGCCGATCTATTCCTACCGGCTGTCGATCGTCCATTTCTGGACGCTGATCTTCATCTACATCTGGGCCGGCCCGCACCACCTGATGTACACGGCGCTGCCCGACTGGACCCAGACGCTGGGCATGGTGTTCTCGATCGTGCTGTGGATGCCGTCGTGGGGCGGCATGATCAACGGCCTGCTCACGCTGTCGGGCGCTTGGGACAAGCTGCGCACCGATCCGGTGCTCCGGATGCTCGTGGTCGCGGTCGCCTTCTACGGCATGGCGACCTTCGAGGGCCCGATGATGTCGATCAAGACCGTGAACGCGCTGTCGCACTACACGGATTGGGGCATCGCGCACGTGCATTCCGGCAGCCTCGGTTGGGTCGCCTACATCTCGTTCGGCGCGATCTATTCGATGGTGCCTTGGCTGTGGAAGCGGCAGGGCCTGTATTCGCTGCGCCTCGTCAACTGGCACTTCTGGATCTCGAACCTCGGCATCGTCCTCTACGTCTCGTCCATGTGGGCGGCGGGCATCATGGAGGGCCTGATGTGGCGCGCCTACAACCGGCAAGGCTTTCTCCAATATTCCTTCGTTGACACGGTGGCGGCGGCCCATCCGCTCTACGCCGTGCGGGCGCTCGGCGGCGCGTTGTTCCTGTCGGGCGTCTTCATCATGGCGTGGAACCTCTGGATGACGGTGCGCGCCGCTCCGGCAGGGGTCGCCGCTGCGCCGCTTCCCGCACCCGCCGAGTGAGGCAACGACATGGCCATCCGCTTCGACCACGGAAAGCTGGAGCGCAACGTCTTCTGGCTCGCCGTCGCGTCCGTCCTCGTCATCGCGGTCGGCGGCCTGATCGAGGTCGCGCCGCTGTTCTACATCTCCAACACGATCGAGAAGGTGGGCTCGATCCGGCCCTACACGCCTCTCGAACTCGCCGGCCGGGACATCTACGTCCGCGAGGGCTGCTACCTCTGCCATTCGCAGATGATCCGCCCGTTGCGCGACGAGGTCGAGCGCTACGGGCATTATTCGCTCGCCGCCGAGAGCATGTACGACCATCCGTTCCAATGGGGTTCGAAGCGCATCGGCCCGGATCTCGCGCGCGTCGGCGGCAAGTATTCCGACGACTGGCACCGCCAGCACCTGAAGGACCCGCGCTCCGTGGTGCCGGATTCGATCATGCCGTCCTATTCGTTCCTGTTCGCGACGCCGCTCGACCTGCGGCCGCTGCCCGCGAAATTGCGCGTCCAGAAGCTTCTGGGGACGCCCTACACGGACGAGGACGTCGCCAAGGCGCGGCAGGACGCCGTCACCCAGGCGACCGACAACGCCGACGGCGCCGACGACCTCGCGAAGCGCTATCCGCGCGCGGTTTCGCGCGACTATTCGGGCGCCGGTTCGCCGACGCCGACCGAGGCCGACGCGTTGATCGCCTACCTGCAGATGCTCGGCACCCAGGTCGACTTCAAGGCTTATAAAGACCAGGCGAACTACCGCTGAGGGGAGCGCCATGAACTCGTCCTACGAATGGTTCGCGAAGTTCGCGCAGCAGGGCGGCACGGTCTACGCGCTGGTCGCGTTCGCCGCGTGCGTCGCGTGGGTCATGTGGCCCTCGCGCAAGGCCATCTATGAAAAGGCCGCGCGCCTGCCGCTCGAAGAAGGCGAGGAATGACCAGATGGACGCCAAGCATCCCGTCGAGATCGACGAATTCACCGGCGTCGCGACGACCGGCCACGAGTGGGACGGCATCAAGGAGCTGAACAACCCGCTGCCGCGCTGGTGGCTGTGGACGTTCTACGCCTCGATCGCCTTCGCGACCGTCTACGTCGTCCTCTATCCCGCGATCCCGCTGGTCAGGGGCGCGACGCCCGGCCTGCTCGGCTGGCATTCGCGCGAGGCGGTGTCGCAGGACCTGGCCGCGCTCGACGCCACGCGCGGCGGCGAGATGGAGAAGCTGGCGGCGACGCCGCTGGCGGCGATCGAGTCGGATCCGAAGCTGCTGTCGTTCGCGCGCGACGCGGGCCGCGCCGCCTTCGCCGACGATTGCGCGCCCTGTCACGGCGCCGGCGGCCAGGGTTCGATCGGTTACCCGAACCTCAACGCCAACCGCTGGCTTTGGGGCGGCAAGGTCGACCAGATCTACGCGACCATCGAGCACGGCGCGCGATCCGGCGACCCCAAGGGCCACCAAGGCCTGATGCCGGCCTTCGGCCGCGACGGCATCCTCGACGACGCAAAGATTTCGCACGTCGCCGATTACGTGCGCTCGCTCGCCGGATTCCCGGCCGCCAAGGGGGCGGACGTCGCCGACGGGCTAAAGGTGTTCCAAGCGAATTGCGTCGTCTGCCACGGCGCGGACGGCAAAGGGAACGTCCAGGTCGGGTCCGCCAACCTGACCACCAAGGTCTGGCTTTATGGACCCACGAAAGAGGACATCGTGAAGGGCGTGTGGGGCGGCCACGGCGGCGTGATGCCTTATTGGAGCGGCCGCCTGTCGGAACCCACGATCCGTGCGCTCGCCGTCTACGTCCATACGCTGGGCGGCGGCCAATGACCACGGCCGCCGACACGCGGAGGGCCTGAACCGACATGGCCGTGCCGAACGCCGCCTCGCATCTCGACTTCGTCGTCGATCCGGAGCATCCGGACGCCGAGCCCTTCTACGCGCCCAGCAAGCGCAACTATCCGCAGGCCGTGAAGGGCTTCTACCGTTCGATCAAATGGGCGGCGCTGGTCGCGACGCTGGCGACCTATTACCTGCTGCCGTTCGTGCGCTGGAACCGCGGCCCGGGCGCGCCGGGGCAGGCGGTGCTGCTCGACCTCGCGGATCGACGCTTCTATTTCTTTTTCGTCGAGATCTGGCCCCAGGAGGCCTATTACGTCGCCGGCCTGCTCGTGCTGGCGGCCCTCGTCCTGTTCATGATGAACGCGCTCGCGGGCCGAGTCTGGTGCGGCTACCTTTGCCCGCAGACGGTGTGGACCGACCTGTTCTTCGCCGTGGAGCGCCGTTTCGAGGGCGACCTCCACGCCCGACGCGCGCGAGAGGCGAAGGGTTGGACCTTCGACCGCGCATGGCGGCTCGTCGCCAAGCACGCGACCTGGGTCCTGATCGCCTGGTGGACCGGCGGCGCGTGGGTGCTCTATTTCAGCGACGCGCCGACGCTCGTGCGCGCGCTCGCGACCCTCCAGGCGCCGGCGATCGCCTATGTCTGGATCGGCATCCTCACCTTCACGACCTATGCGCTGGCCGGACACATGCGCGAGCAGGTGTGCGTCTACATGTGCCCGTGGCCGCGCATCCAGGCGGCGCTGACCGACGAATGGGCGCTCAACGTCACCTATCGCACCGACCGCGGCGAACCGCGCCTGTCGCTCAAGAAAAGCCACGCGGCGCGGTCGCGCGGCGAGCCCGCGGGCGATTGCGTCGATTGCCGGCAATGCGTGGCCGTCTGCCCGACCGGCGTCGACATCCGGGACGGCTTGCAGCTCGGCTGCATCCAATGCGGCCTTTGCATCGACGCCTGCGACGCGGTGATGTCGAAGGTCGGCCGCCCGGCGCGGCTTATCGCCTACGACACCGACATGAACGTGGCGCGCCGCGCCGAGGGAAAACCGGCCCTGCGCCGGCTCGTCCGGCCCCGCACGATCCTCTACGCGGTCGCCATCGCCGCAGTGGGCTCGCTCATGCTGTGGCGGCTGACGACGCGCCCCGGCGGCGCGCTCGCCATCGCGCACGACCGCAACCCGCTCAGCGTCACGCTTGCCGACGGCTCGATCCAGAACGGTTATTCGGCGCTCGTCATCAACCGCGACGCCGCGCCGCGCACGTTCGACCTCTCCGCCTCTGGCGTGCCCGGCGCGAAGCTCGTGGTCGAGGGCGCCCCTTCGGACGGGACGCGCGTCCGCATCCAGGTTCCCGGCGACGACACGCGGGAAGTCCGCGTGCTGCTGCGCGCGGCGGCGCCTTCCGGGGCCGCAACGTCGGTCCCCGTGACGTTCACGGTCGTCAACGAGACGAGCGGCGAGACGGCGACCGCGACCGACCGGTTCGAGACGCCGGCGGCGAACTGAAGGAGACGCGACATGGCGATGGCGGATGCGGCGCGCGGCGGGCGGCCCCTGACGGGGCGCGCCGTCTTTCTGTGGTTCGTTTGCTTCTTCGCGCCCATATTCGCGGTCAATTTCTACATGGCGCGGATGGCGTACGATACTTTCACCGGGGAGGTCGTCGCCAACCCGTATCGCCACGGCCTCGAATACGATTCCCTGTTGGCCCGCGCGAAAGCGCAAAAGGCGCGCGGGTGGAAGGTCGACGCGCACCTCTCCGCGCTTCCCGGCGGCCGGATCGCCATCGAGGTCGCGCCGCGGGACGCCGCCGGCGCGCCGGTCGCGGGACTGACCGGCGCGGCCCTCGTCGACCATCCGGTCGACGCGCGGTTGAATCAGGTTGCGGCGTTCCACGAGACTTCCCCGGGGCTGTACCGGGCGACGTTCGAGCGTCGGTCCGACTTGGCGGACGTCCGCATCGAACTCAAGAACGGCGGCGCGCCGGCCTATTCCTCGGTGAACCGAGTCGCGCTGCCCGGCGGGAGATGACGCGTGGCCGCCGCCGATTTCGGCCTGTTCCTGAAGCGCGGACGCGACGGGCGCGCGGCGATGGACTTCGCCGTCGAAGGGATGCATTGCGCCGCCTGCCTGTCGCGCGTCGAGGGCGCGGCCCGCGGGTTGCCCGGCGTCGAGACCGCGCGCGTCAATTTCGGCGAACGCCGCCTGCACGTCGAATGGCGCGAGGGCGCCGCGGACCCGTCGGCGGCGATGGCGGCGCTGACCCGCGTCGGCTATCGCGCCGAACCGTTCGAGCGCGGCGCCGACGAAGCCTCGGAATCCGCCGAGGGCGAGCTCCTGCTGCGCGGACTCGCGGTCGCGTCCTTCGCGATGATGAACGTGCTGCTGCTGTCGGTCTCGCTCTGGGCGGGATGGGCTTCGGGCATGGATCGCGCGACGCGCGTCGCCTTCGAGCTGCTCTCGGCCGCCATCGCCGTGCCGGCGATCGTCTATGCCGGCCGGCCGTTCTGGCGCGGGGCCGCGCACGCGCTGCGCGGCGGCGGCCTCAACATGGACGTGCCGATCGCGGTGGGCCTGACGCTCACCGCCGGGCTTTCGGTCCGCGAATCCTTGGCCGGCGGGCGGGCGATCTATTTCGATTCCGCCCTGATGCTCCTGACCTTCCTGCTCGCGGGCCGCGTCGTCGACCACATGGCCCGCGCGCGGATGCGCCGCGCGGCGGTCAACGTGACGGCGCTGCGGGGCGCGCGGGCCCTCAGGATCGGGCCCGACGACGCACCGGTCGAGACGCCGGTCGGCGCGCTCGTGGCGGGAGATCGCGCCCTCGTCAGGGCCGGCGACCGCGTCCCCGCCGATTCGACGGTGATCGACGGCGCGTCGGAGGTCGACGAGAGCCTCGTCACCGGCGAGACGCGGCCGCGGCCCGTCGCCGTCGGCGACCGCGTCCACGGCGGCGCCCTCAACGGCGCCGGCGCGCTGACGCTGCGCGTCGAGGCCGCCGCGGACGACGGCCTGGCGGCGGAGGTCCAGCGTCTCGTCGAAGCGGCGCAATCCGCGCGCGGCGGCTACCGGCGGATCGCCGATCGCGCGGCGGCGCTTTACGCGCCCGTCGTGCATCTCGCCGCCCTGCTGACGCTGGGCGGCTGGCTGCTCGCCGGCGCCGGCTGGCGTCACGCGCTCGTCGCGGCGATCGGGGTCCTGATCGTGACCTGCCCCTGTGCGCTCGCTCTCGCCGCGCCCGCGGTGCAGGTCGTCGCGTCGTCCGCCTTGTTCCGCAACGGCGTCATCCCGAAGAACGGCGACCTGATCGAGCGCCTCGCCGACGTCGACGTCGCCGTGTTCGACAAGACAGGCACTTTGACGACGCCCGACGCCCGCACATTCGGCGGGCGGGAGGTGCCCGAACTGGCGCGCCGGTTGGCGCTGTCGAGCCACCACCCGCTCGCCCGCGCCCTCGCGCGGCGCGCTCATGGCCTTTCGCCTGTCCCCGGGGCCGTCGAGACGCCCGGGGCGGGCGTGCGAGCGGAAGTGAACGGCGTCAAGGCTTTCCTCGGCGCTCCGACCGAATGCGGCCTCGGCCCGGAAGCCGAGCGGCTGCGGCTGGAGCGGCCCGGCGCGAGCCTGATCGCGTTCCGCCGCGGCGACGAGGCCGTCGTCATCCCGATCGAGCAGAGGTTGCGCGTCGACGCGCGCGAGACCGTCGACGCCCTGCGGGCGCTCGGCCTCGAGATCGTCATCGCGTCCGGCGACGGCGAAGAGGCGGTGCGCACGGCGGCCGACGCGCTTGGCGTCGTCGACCGCCGCGCCGGCCTCGATCCGAAGGCCAAGGTCGCGTTGATCGAGGGCCTCAAGCGGGCGGGCCGCAGACCGCTGATGGTCGGCGACGGGATCAACGACGCGCCCGCGTTGGCCGCGGCCCATGCCTCGATATCGCCCACGACGGGCGCCGACGTGTCGCAGGCGCTGGCGGACGCGGTCTTCCTCGGCGACCGCCTCGCCCCCGTTCGGCGCGCCGTCGAGCTGTCGCGCCGCGCGCGCCGGCTGGTGCGGCAGAACCTCGCGTTCAGCGCGCTCTACAACGTCGTCGCGCTGCCGCTGGCGGCGGCCGGCTTCGTGAGCCCGTGGGTGGCCGCGGTCGCGATGTCGACCTCCTCGGTCGCGGTGATGCTGAACTCGCTGCGCGCGCGCGACCCCAATTTCCGCGCCGACGGGGCCGGGGACGAACGCGAAGCCGAATTCGTCGCGGCGCGCTGGCGCTGCTGCTGAGCCATGAACGTCCTCGTCTTCCTCCTGCCCCTCGCCCTCGCGCTCGGCGCGACCGGCCTCGCCGCGTTCCTGTGGTCGCTGCGGAGCGGGCAATACGACGACCCCGAGGGCGACGCGCTGCGCGCGCTCCAGGACGACGACCTGCCGCCCGACGGGCGCCCGCGGGGATCGCGTTGACAGGCCGCCCCGGCTGGGCCACCGGTCCGGCATGGCACACGAGGGCGGACCGAACGGACGACCCGCCGAGCCCGCGCCGGACGACCGGCTCGCGTTGCTCGAAGCGATCGAGCGCGCCTCGCTCGACGCCATCATCACCACCGACGGCTTCGGGCGGATCGCGTCCTTCAATCCGGCCGCCGAACGCATCTTCGGCCGCGCCGCCGCGGAGGCCGTGGGTCGCGACATCGCGATGCTGATGCCGGAGCCCTATCGTTCGCGGCACGGCGAGTTCATGGAGCGTTACAAGCGCACCGGCGAACGGCGCATCATCGGCATCGGCCGCGTGGTGTCCGGCCTGCGCAAGAACGGCGAGACCTTCCCGATGGAGCTCGCGATCGCCGAGCCAGCCGGCGGCGGCGGGCGCGTCTTCGTCGGGTTCGTGCGCGACCTCAGCGCGGCGGAGGACGGCAACCGCCGCGTCCAGAAGCTGCAGGACGACCTGTTCCACGCCAGCCGGCTCGCCGAGCTCGGCCAGTTCTCGTCGAGCCTCGCGCACGAGGTGAACCAGCCGCTGGCCGCCATCGCCAATTATTCCGAGGCCGCCCGCGCGATGGCCGAGGCCGGCGGCGCCGCGCCCGCGCTGGCCGAGACGCTCGGCAAGATCGAACGGCAGGCGCGCCGCGCGGCCGACATCGTGAAGCGGCTACGCGCCTTCGTCGAGAAGCGCGAGACGGAGCGGCGCCCCTGCGCGCCGAACTCGGTCGTCGAGGAGGCGGCGGCGCTCGCGCTGGTCGGCCCGGCGCGGCGGCGCGTGCGCCTCGTCGCCGAACTCGCGCCCGACCTGCCCGAGATCGAGGCCGACCGCGTGCAGCTCCAGCAGGTGCTGGTGAACCTGGTGCGCAACGCGCTGGACGCGATGGAAGGCGGCGCGGCGCCGGAGATCGTCGTCGCGACGGGGCTCGGACCGGACGGCCGGGTCGAGTTCCGCGTGTCCGACCGCGGGCCGGGCGTCGCGCCGGGCCGCGAGGGCGACCTGTTCAAGCCGTTCTCGACGACCAAGCCGCGCGGCATGGGCGTGGGCCTCTCGATCAGCAAGGCGATCGTCGACGCGCATGGCGGGGCAATCCGCCACGAGGCGCGGCCGGGCGGCGGCGCGACCTTCGTCGTGTCGCTGCCCGTCGAGGGAAAGGGCGCGCATGGCTGAGCGCCCGCTCGTCCACGTCGTCGACGACGACGAGGCGCTGCGCGATTCGCTGCGTCTCGCGCTCGAAGGCGCGGGATACGAATGTCGCGTCCACGAATCGGGCGTCGCTTTCCTCGCCGCGCCGTTCGACCCAGCGCTGGGCGTCGCGCTCGTCGACGTCCGCATGCCGGGCCTCGATGGACTTGAACTCCCGCGCGCCCTGAAGGCGCGCGGCGTCCGGCTGCCGGTGATCTTCATGACGGGCCACGGCGACGTCCCGCTGGCCGTCGCCGCGATGAAGGGCGGCGCGGCCGATTTCGTCGAGAAGCCCTGCGATTTCCGGTCGCTCGCGGCCGCGATCGAGCGCGCGCTGG
>JAGWKJ010000254.1 GCA_028865375.1 Hyphomicrobiales bacterium
GTCTCCGTCGCGGAGCCCCGCGGCCGTCATGGGCCGCGGACGAGGGTCGGTAGGGTCCGACCGACGCGAACCGACCGAGCCGGCCAAGTTCGCTGTTGCCATTATGCCGCATATGCCAAAAAAATGCGGCGAGCGCCATAGGCGATTATTCCTCGTCAACTTTGGTCGTCGCGGGACGTGCGGTCGCCGTCGAGCAAGGCCTCGACGCGCGCTTGGTATCCGTAGACGTCGGCGAAGCGACGCAGGCGCCCGGCCGCGTCGACGCGAGCGGCCAAGTAGATGATCTCGACCGACAATTGCCGATGAGCGACGACCGATTGTTCGCGCGCGCCGATCAGCGCGCGGGCGCGCTCGGCGCTCCAGCCCGGCATTCCCCCGAACGCAAAAGCGGCCATCGCGAACGGATGCGACAGCCGCACGCAACCATGGCTCAGCGCGCGCGGCACGGTGGCGAGCAACGCGCGATCGGGCGAATCATGGAAGAACACGAGGTGCCGGTTGGGCAGCATGTAGGCGACGCGGCCGAGCGCGTTGTCGGGGCCGGGCGGCTGGCTGACGGCGAGATAGCCGCCGCGGCGGCCGCCGACGAAGCCCGCCTTATGCAGATAGCCGGGATCGGCCGCCAATTTCGGGGCGATGTCGCGGCGCACGATCGACTGCGGCACGAACCACGTCGGGTTGAAGATCGCATAGCGGATCGAAGACGCGAACAGCGGCGTCGGCGTCGCCGCGGCGCCGACCGCGACGCGCTGGCGATCGACGGTCGCGCCCGCCTTGCGGACGCGCAGCCGGTATTCCGGCACGTTGACTTCGACGCCGTCGGTCGCCGGCGGGCGCGGGGTCCAGCGCAGCATTTCCATCGACGCGACGATGGCGCGGATGGTCGGTCCGCGACGGTCGCCGTCGAGCGCCTCGCGCGTGCGCGGATCGAGCGCGCCGGTGGGCGCGAGGCGGCGCTCGCGTTGGTAGGCGGCGAGGCGCCGCGCCAGCGTTTCGTCGAAGACCTGCGCGGGGAGATCGACGGGCGCGGGCGCGCCCAGCCGCGCGCGCAGGACCGCCACCGCGGGATCGCGGTCGCCGACGCGCAACGTCGGACCGTCGGCAATTGCGGGCAGGTCGCCTTTTGCACGCGCCCGCGCGGAAGCGAGCGCGTCGCGCAAGCGGACGTAATCGGGCCGCGTCGGCAGATAGGTCCGCAAGGCCGCGGCGGGTTCGCGCGAGGCGACGACGCTCGCCAGCGCGACGTCGAAGCGCGGTGGGTTCGGGCGATAGTCGATCAGCGCGCCGACCTTGGTCGGATCGACGCGGCCGCCCGCGGCTTCCCAAGCATAGAGCGCCGCGCCGCGCGACAGCGCGAGGTCGAGGGCGGCGGGATCCGCGGGAATTGCCATCACGTCGAGCCCGTCGGCGGGCGCATCACGGAGCACGGATTCCAGCGCGCGGCCGCGGGCGGTCAGGCCGCCGGCGTCGGTCCAGACGGGCGAATATCCGCGCCTGGCGTAAAAATCCGCGACCGTCCGGCGCAGCGCCGGTCGCGATCCCCCGGCGAGGAACGGCGGCAGCGCCGCGCGGATGGCGGCGGAGGGCGAAGGCGCGGCGGGGGCGGCCGGCGCGTGCGCCGCCCCGAGGGTCGACAGCGCGAGCGAAGCGAGCAAGACGCGGCGGAAGGCGGACATCGCTGGACCCGTATGGAAAAGCCGCCGACCGAACACCCGCGCGACGTTTCGCGCAAGCGCCTCGCGGCGCGTCGGACGGCGGCTTCCGTGATTCAGGCGGCCGCCTCGCCGTCGCCGATGCCGAATTCGCGCAGCTTGCGATACAGCGTCGAGCGACCGATCTTGAGCTTGCGCGCCATCTCCGACATCCGTCCGCGGCAATGGGCGAGCGCGAAACGGATCGCCTCTTCCTCGATCGATTCCAGCGGACGCAGGTCGCCGGTCTCGTCGAGCAGGCTGAGGGCGCCGGGCTCCGGCGCGGCGGGGTAGGGGGCGGGTTCGCGCAGGGGCGCGGACAGGGCGGCGCTCGCGGCGACCGGGGGCACGCGCACGTCGAAGCCCTCCACCTGGGCCGCGACCTGCGGGAATTCGGCGATCCCGAGTTCGTCGCCGTCGGCGAGCACCACGGCGCGGAACAGCGCGTTTTCGAGCTGGCGCACGTTGCCGGGCCAATCGTAGCGGCGCAGCAGTTCGGCCGCCTCGGACGAAAGGCCGCGCACCGGCTTGCCTTCCTCCGCCGCGAAGCGCGCGGCGAAGCGGCGCGCGAGGTCGATCACGTCGTCGCGCCGCGCGCGCAGCGGCGGCACCGACAGCGGATAGACGTTGAGGCGGTAGAACAGGTCCTCGCGGAAGCTGCCGGCCTTCACCAGCGAAAGCAGGTCGCGATTGGTGGCCGAGATCACGCGCACGTCGACGCGCACCGGGCGCTTCGCGCCGACGGGATCGATCTCGCCTTCCTGCAGCGCGCGCAGCAGCTTCACTTGGGCGTTGGGCGGCAGTTCGCCGACCTCGTCGAGGAACAGCGTGCCGCCGTTGGCGTCGAGGAACTTGCCGGAATGGCGCTCGACCGCGCCGGTGAAGGCGCCCTTCTCGTGGCCGAACAGGATCGACTCGACGAGGTTCTCGGGCAACGCGCCGCAATTGACCGCGACGAAGGGGCGCGCCTTGCGGTCGCCGGCGGCGCGGATCGCGCGCGCCATCAGTTCCTTGCCGACGCCGCTCTCGCCCTCGATCAGCACCGGGATGGCGGATTTCGACGCCCGCTCGGCCAGCCTGACGACGCGCGCCATGTCCTCGCTGCGGCTGGCGAGGTCGTCGAAGCCGACGCGGCCCTCGCCGCGGCGCTTGGCGCGGCGCAATTCGTCGCCCAGCGCGTCGAGCCGGAGCGCGTTCTTGATCGAGACCTGGAGCCGTTCGGCGCCGACCGGCTTGACGACGAAATCGACCGCGCCCGCGCGCACCGCCGAGACCACGGCGTCGATCGAGCCATGGGCCGTCTGCACGATGACGGGGACCGTCGAGCGCCGTTCGCGCAGCCGTGCGAGCACGGCCATGCCGTCGAGGTCGGGCATCACGAGGTCGAGGATCAGGAGGTCGATCGGGCAGGGATCGCGCGCCTCGATGCGCGCCAGCGCCGCCGCGCCGCCGTCCACCGTCTCCGCCCGATAGCCGAACCGCCTCGCCATCGCTTCGATCAGCCGGCGCTGCACGGGGTCGTCGTCGGCGATCAGGATCGTGGCGGACATCGGGCCCCGCGGGGTTCGAGAGATGTGCCAAAATGGGCGCGTCAGGGTAAAGGCCGGGTTAAGCCCGGCGGCCGGGTTGCCGAGCGGCCGGCCGGCGCGATATGCGCGGAGCCAGACCTCCGGAGCGCCCATGTCCGCCGCCAAGACGACAGCCAAGAAGACGACCAAGACCTCGGCCAAGACGAGCGCCGCGAAGATCGCCAAGTCGATCGCACGGACCAAGTCTTCCTCGCCGAAGGCCGCGCCCGCGAAGTCGGCGGCGAAGTCCGCGCGAGAACCCGACAAGCTCGGCCGCCTGCCGACCTGGAACCTCGCCGACCTTTATTCCGGAATGGACGGCGCG
>JAGWKJ010000255.1 GCA_028865375.1 Hyphomicrobiales bacterium
AAGGCCGCCATCAACGTGCCGTTGAGCGCGACTTGGCGCAGGGCGCCCGCCCGGTCGCCCGATTCGATGCGGTCGACCGCCAGCGGGAAGGCGGCTGCGGTGCACAGCATCGCGATCACCGCGGCGATCCGCAGGCCAAGACCCCAGCCCGCGGAGAACAGCCCGACGGCGTCGGCGCCGTCGAAGGCCCCGACGACGAGGCGGACGCCTTGCGCCGCCGCCCACAGGAAAGCGCCCGTCGCCATCAGCGGCCAGCCGAAGCGGAAGGCCTCGTGCAGGATCGCCGAATCGTAACGGCCGCGGCCGGGAGCGAACCGCAATGCCGCGAACAGCAGCGCCACGCCGACGCATTGGCCGAGCGCCATCGCGGCCAGCGCCGCCGTCGCGCTGGCCTCGACGCGCATCAGCGCGACGAGCGACAACGCCGCGCCGAGCGCCGGCCCCACGATCTGCACGAGCGAATAGGCGCCGATCCGACGGTCGGCGCGCGCCCGTTCGCTGTAATGGGCGACGAGCGAACGGGCGACGAGATAGGCCGCGCTCGCAGCGACCAGCCCGGGCGAAGGCGCGGCGCCCACCGCGGCCAGCGCCAACGGCGCCATCGCCACTTGGCTCGCCACCGCGAAGGCGACCATGCGGTCGTCCATCGCCTGGAAGCGCGCGGGATCGGCGCCGGCGTGGCGGCGGCGGAAGCGCAGCATGTAGGCGGTCCACCACGAATGGCCGAGCGTCGCGGTGAGCTCGTGCGAAGCCATGACGAAGGCGACCACGCCGAACGGCCCCGGCGCCAGCAGGTGCGTCCAGACGACGACGACCGCGAATTGCGCGAACGGCCCGATCAGCTGGGCCGGCACGTAGAGCAGCGTGTCCCGGAACAGGCCGCCTTTCATGGCGCGGCCCTCCGTGCGAAGGGCGCGCGGCCTTCCGCCATGACCAGCGCGATCATCGCGAATTGGTTGAACTCGAACGACTTGACGTCGAGCGCGGCGGCGGAAGTCACCAACGCGAAGAAGACGAATGCGAGGACCGGCGCCGCCTTGCCCATCCGCGCCCACAGTTCGGCGAACAGGGCGAGGAAATCGACGACGAACAGGACCGCGGCCAGCGCCCCGTATTCGAGTACGAGGCCGATCCACGAGTTCTCGATGCCGTATTCGATGCCGTTCTCGTATTGCAGGGAGACGAGCTTGTCCTGGCCCGGCCCCAGCAGCAGGTCGGAGAGCGGAAAGGCGCCGAACAGACGGAACAACACCAGGCGCGCGGCCGCCGATCCCTTGTCGTCGACGAAGCGGCCGGCGAGCTTGTCGAGCGCGCCGCCCGAGATCGCGACATAGGCGAGCGCCGCCGCCAGCGGCAGCGCGAAGGCGGCGGCAAGCGCCATGCGCGCGTCGAAGCGCCGGCCCGCGAGCGTGCGCGCGACGGCCGGCGACGCCCCGGCCGCGAGAAAGAAGCCGACCAGCACGATCGCGGTGCGACCGCCGAAGGCCACCATCGCGGCGCATTGCAGCGCCATCGCGGCGAGGCGCGTCGCGCGCGACAGCGACGGGTCGCCGCCGAAGCGAAGCGCGAGGACGTAGGCGCCGGTCGAGGCGGCGTTCAAGAGCGGATGGCCCAGAAGCGCGGTCGAGCGGTAATCGTGCAGGATGACATGGCCGCCTGCGACGAACGGCGTCAGCCTCCGGTGGGAGACGAACTCGCCGAGCGCGAGCAGCGCGTTGGCGGCGAACACGAGATGCAGTAGGCGCCGCGCGGAAAGGCGTTCGCGGGCGTCGAACTCGTCCCACAGGACGAGGAAGACGGCGCCGCAGAAGAACGAGTCGATCAAGGGCGCCATCGGCTGCGCCTGCACGCGCGAGGCGTAGAACACGGTGGCGGCGAGGCCCGCGACGAACAGCGCCAGCCCGGGGAAGCGCCGGGGCAGTTCGGCGAGGAAACGCAGCGGCCGCGGATCGAGCGCGACGCGCAGCGCCAACGCGATCACGGCCAGCCAGGTGGCGGGGTGCAGCTTGGCGGCGAGGCCGCCGCCCGGCGCGTCGTAATGGAAGCCCATCGCGGTCAGCGCCATCGCGGAGACGGCGAAGGAGACCGCGACCGTCGCCAGCGTCAGCGCCACCACGGCGCGCGGCGGCGCGAAATCGGGCGTCCGGCGGGCGCCGACCGCCGCCGCGGGGAAGGCGGCGCTCACGCGGCGCGGCGGCGCGCCGTCGGCACGAGCGCGACGCAGGCGCAGCGGCCCCCGAAGCCGGCCTTGGCGATCGCAGCTTCGCGCGCGCGCGGGTCGCCGTCCTCGCCGTCGACGAGGACGAGCGCATCGACCGCGCCCATCGCGCGCTCGACCCCGGCGGCGGCCGCCAGCGTGCCGCCGTCCACGATCACGAGGTCGATCGCCTCGCCCACGACGCGGCGGGGCGCCGACGGTTCGGCGGCCCCGAGGCAGGCGACATAGACGACGCCGTCTCCCGGCCCGGGCGAGCCGAGGTCTTGGACCTCGCGGCCGGAGCGGGCGAGCACGGCGGGTTGGCCGATCGCCGCGAAGGCGCTCAGCGAGGGATTGCCGCGACGACCGTCGACGAGGAGCGCGCGCAGGCCGCGCGTCGCGGCGGCGGCGGCCAGCGACAGGGCGACCGACGAGGCGCCCGCGCCTGCGCAGGTCGCCGCGACCATGACGAAGGGCGCGTCGTCGCCGTGCGCCACCGAAGCGAGCGCGGCGTCGAGCGTGGATTCCACCGCGGCGGCATAGCGTCGGTCGGAACGCATCGCGCCCGCGGCGGAGCGCAAGGCCGCTACGCCGTCGCCCGCCGGAGCGGACCGGTCGCCCGACGACGGGCCGAGACCGATGACGGACAGGCGAATCTCCGCGGGCGCCGTGACGCTAGGCGGACCGGCGGGCGGCCGTTCCGACGGCGGCGATTCCGGAGGCGCGGTGGGTGCGATGTCGTTGGCGGCGGCAGAGGCGACGGCGTCCCTCCGGACGGCCGGGACGGCGGGCGCGGCCTCGACGGTCGCCTGCGCGCGGAACGCCGGCTCGACCTCGTTCGCCCGCCCGCCCGCGCCGTCGGTCGCACCGCGGTTCGCCGCGCGCCGCGCGCGGATTTCGGCCGCGAGCGACGCGACCACCCAGAGGTTCAACGCGCCGGCGAGCGCGAGCAGGAAGGCGGCCAGCGTGCGGGGCTTGCTCGGCGCCGGATCGGCCATCGGCGGATCGACGAGCGAGGCGACCGGCGCGTCGACGACGTCGCGCTGCACGTTTTCGCGCGCGGCGAGCTCCTTTTCGTACGCGCCGCGGAGCACGTCGGCGTCGTGCGCGAGCGCTTCCAGCTTGGCGCGGTCGGGTCCCAGCGCGTTGGTCTGCGCCGTCAGGCGGTCGACGAGCGCCTTGGCGGAAGCGGAATCGGCGTCGGCGGCCGCGACGTCCCGCTTGGCGGACTGGGCGAGGCGGCGGAGCTCGGCGGCGACCTGCCCGCGCACCAGCGCCAGTTGTTCGCGGGTCGTGAGATAGGTCGGGTGGCGCGGCCCGAGGTTGGCGCGGGCGTAGGCCTCGTCGCGCGAAAGGGCGGCGTATTGCGAGCGCAGTGCGTCGAG
>JAGWKJ010000256.1 GCA_028865375.1 Hyphomicrobiales bacterium
GGCGCGGCCATCGGCGCGGCCGCCACGGGCACGACCGGCGGCGCGCGCGTGGGCGCGGGCCTCGGCGCCGCGACCGGCGCCATCGGCGGCTCGGCGACCGCCCAGCCACATTGCGTCAGCTACGGCTACGACTACAACGGCAACCCGATCTGCCTGCGTCAGGCTTATTGATCGGAACCGACCGAGACCGGACCGAAAGCGACGGCGCGCCGCCCGACAGCGTGCGCGTCGACGCGTTTCTGGCGTCGCCGAACTTCGGCGCGCGCGCGAACGGTCGCCGGCCCGACTCGGTCGTGCTTCACTACACAGGCATGCCGACGGCCGACGGCGCCTTGGCGTGGCTGTGCAATCCGACTTCGGAGGTTTCCTGCCACTATTTCGTGTTCGAGGACGGCCGGACGGTCCAGCTCGTGCGCGAAGCCGACCGTGCTTGGCACGCCGGACGCGGCGCATGGCAAGGCGAAACCGACATGAATTCCGCCTCGATCGGCGTCGAAATCGCCAATCCGGGCCACGACGGCGGATGTCCGCCCTTCCCCGAGGCCCAAGTCGACGGCGTGATCGCGCTGTTGCGCGACATCTTGGATCGTCGCGCCATCCCGGCCCGGCGCGTGATCGCTCATTCCGACATGGCGCCCGAGCGCAAACGCGACCCCGGCGAGGGATTTCCGTGGCGACGGCTGCACGAAGCAGGCGTGGCGCATTGGGTCGAGCCCGCGCCCGTCGAGGACGACGCGCCGTGGCGACCGGCGAGCGAGGGTGCGGCCGTGCGCGGCCTGCAGGCGCAGCTCGCGCTTTATGGCTACACGGTCGCGCAATCGGGAATCCTCGACCGTCAAACGACGCTCTGTGTCGCGGCGTTCCAACGCCGCTTCAGGCCCGCGCGCGTGGACGGACTGCCCGACGCCTCGACGCGCGACACGTTGGCACGCCTCGTCGCGACCGGCGTGCGCGGCAAAGCCACTCCGGACGCTTGACGGCGGCCTCCGCCACTCGGCATCTGACGCCATGACATCCCATTCCGCTCCGCCCGCCGCCCTAGAGGGCGCGCCGGCCGCCCGCCGCGTCACGACCCGGGTCCTCGTCGGCGACGGGTCCCGCGCGGTCGCCGTCGGCGGCGGCGCGCCCATCGTCGTGCAATCGATGACCAACACCGATACCGCCGACGTCGAGGCGACGGCGCGTCAGGTCGAGACGTTGGCGCGGGCCGGCTCCGAACTGGTGCGGATCACCGTCGACCGGGACGAAGCAGCCGCCGCCGTGCCCCATATCCGCGACCGGTTGCGTCTGCGCGGGATCGGCGTGCCGCTGATCGGCGATTTCCATTATATCGGCCACCGCCTGCTGACCGACCATCCGGCCTGCGCCGAAGCGCTCGACAAATACCGAATCAACCCTGGCAACGTCGGCTTCAAGGAAAAGCGCGACCGGCAATTCGGGGCCATCGTAGAACTGGCGATCCGCCATCGCAAATCGGTCCGCATCGGCGCCAATTGGGGCTCGCTCGACCAGGACCTGCTGACCGCCCTGATGGACCAGAACGCCAAGGCGGCGGAACCACGCGACGCGCGCGCCATCGTGCGCGAAGCCATGGTGCGCTCGGCGCTGATCTCGGCCGAACGCGCCGAAGAAATCGGACTCGCGCGCGATCGCATCATTCTCTCGGCCAAGGTCTCGGACGTTCAGGACCTGATCGCCGTCTACCGGCAGCTCGCCGCCCGGTCGGACTATGCACTGCACCTTGGACTGACCGAAGCCGGCATGGGCTCGAAGGGCATCGTGGCATCGAGCGCGGCGATGGGCATCCTGTTGCAGGACGGAATTGGCGACACGGTGCGCGTCTCGCTTACGCCCGAACCCGGCGGCGACCGCACGTTGGAGGTGAAGGTCGCCCAGGAACTCCTTCAAACAATGGGGTTTCGTGCGTTTGTGCCGGTCGTCGCCGCCTGTCCCGGCTGCGGCCGCACGACTTCGACCGTGTTCCAGGAACTCGCCTGCGACATCGAAAGCCAGATTCGCGAATCGATGCCGGAATGGCGACGCCGCTATCCCGGCGTCGAGGCGCTGAAGGTCGCGGTGATGGGTTGCATCGTCAACGGACCGGGCGAAAGCAAGCACGCCGACATCGGCATTTCGCTTCCCGGCACGGGCGAGCAGCCGGCCGCCCCGGTCTTCGTCGACGGCAGGAAGGCCGCGACCTTGCGCGGCCCGGCCATCGCGACCGACTTCAAGGCGCTTGTCGCCACCTATATCGAGCGCCGCTTTGGCAAAGGTGCCGGACAAGACGCCGCAGCGGATCAGCGCTAAGCGCATAGCTTGATGAAAAATTGGATCGAATTATAGGACTAATTGCTGTTTCATTCATATATTTCCTATTTTTGCCTGTTTTTTGACACTCCTATTCGAACTGACATGCTTTTGTCACAGAGGTTTCCGCGCCGCACCCTTGATTTGTGCGCTGCAATAAGTATGTTTGTCCCGTCCTAGGGAAGGACCCAAGGATCGAGTCGGGCCACTTGGCCCGGCACCCGTAAAGGAGAGATCCATGAACATCGACACCATCGCCCGCTTCCTTGGCGAACGACGCCGCTACCGCCAGATCCTGCGTGAACTGGCGGCCTACACCGACCGCGAACTCGCCGACATTGGCGTCGACCGGTCCGCGATCCCCGAGATCGCGCGTCAGGGCGCCCGCGGCTAAAAAGGCGCACCGCGTCTCAAGACGCACCGCCGGGGCCACCGCCCCGGAACCGGTGCCGCCCTCCGGCCCAAGGTTTGGTCCATGGCCGGGGGCGGCCGATGCCTCCGAAGAATTTTCAGGCCCGACACCTTCGCCTCGTGCATCGGACGTTTCGATGACGGCTTCCCGCCGCTGTGGCGCATCGGCGGGTGGACGTGCCGGATTGCGACCGTCGCGAATTCGACGTCGAGACAGAAGCGCTGAAAGGCGACGTCAGTGCCGTCGCCGCGTTCGCAGTCCACGATTCGTCGATACGGGCGCGCTACCAAACCAAAATATCGTGCTTGGCCGACGCCTTACGTGCTCGCGCGACCGCCGCCGGCGTGGACTGGCTTTGGGGATCGCCTTGATCCGCCCGACGAGCCGATTCTCGCTCCCGCTCGGAAACCGGTTTCCCGGACAAATCTCCTGTTCGACGGCGCGCCGACCGGCATCCCCGCCGGCGGCGACTGTTTGAGGTCGCAGTTCCACACCTCGGCTGGATGGCTCCTGTTCTTCTGCGACGTATTGTTCGAGTGCCCGCGGTTGAACGTGTGGCTGGCGTCGGCGACCCTCGAGGTCCTCGAAACGACTACGCCGTCGAGAAGCTGCGAGGACCCGGACCTGCGCTCATAGTTCCAACGTGACGGTTGCCAGGTCGAGGCGCGCCAGGGCGGCGGCGAGAGCCTTGCCCGGCGCGCCGCCGGTGAAATAAGCCGGCGCCGGATCCGTCGCTTGCCCCTCGACGATCCTCGCCGGCGCGCTCGCCAGCACGTCGACCAGCCGCCGCGCGATGGCCGGCGCCGGGTCGACGAAGTTCACCGGCCACGGCGCCACCCGCGTCATGGTCCCGACGAGCAGC
>JAGWKJ010000257.1 GCA_028865375.1 Hyphomicrobiales bacterium
CGAGCCGCAGGCGGGGTCCGATCTCGCGCTGGTCCGCACACGTGCCGAGCCGCAAGGCGACGGGACCTATCGCATCTTCGGCACGAAAATTTTCATCACCTGGGGCGAACACGACATGGCCGAGAACATCGTGCATCTCGTGCTCGCGCGTCTGCCCGATGCGCCGGACGGCGTAAAGGGCATCTCGCTGTTCATCGTGCCGAAGTTCATGGTCGATCAGGACGGCTCGCTGGGCGCGCGCAACGACGTGCATTGCGTATCGATCGAGCACAAGCTCGGCATCAAGGCGAGTCCGACCGCGGTGCTGCAATTCGGCGATCACGGCGGCGCCATCGGCTATCTGGTCGGCGAGGTCAACTGCGGCCTCGAATATATGTTCATCATGATGAACGCAGCGCGTTTCGCGGTCGGCGTACAGGGCGTTGCGCTCGCCGATCGCGCATACCAGCGAGCGGTCGCGTATGCGAAGGAGCGCGTGCAAAGCCGCCCCGTGGACGGCTCCGCAAAGGCGGCCGTGACGATCATCCATCATCCGGACGTGCGCCGCATGCTGGGGACGATGCGCGCCTTGACCGAAGGTGCCCGCGCGCTCGCCTATGTCACCGCGGCGCACAGCGACATCGCGCATCATCACCCCGACGCCGCGGTACGCGCCGATCATCAGGCCATCTACGAGTACCTCGTGCCGGTGGTCAAGGGCTGGAGCACGGAACTGGCGATCGACGTCACCAGCCTGGGCGTCCAGGTCCATGGCGGGATGGGCTACATCGAGGAGACCGGCGCCGCGCAGCACCTGCGCGATGCGCGCATCCTGCCGATCTACGAGGGCACCAACGGCATCCAGGCGATCGACCTCGCGATCCGCAAGCTTCCGCTGGCCGACGGCGCCGCGGTCGCCGCCGAGATCGCCGACATCTCTTCGGTCGCCGACGCCCTGCGCGCCAGCAACGACCCGCGATGGGGCCGCGCGCCGGCCCGGCTCGACGAGGCGCTCGCCGCGTTGAAACGCGCCACCGCTTATATGGCCGGCGCCGCGAAGTCCGCGCCGGAGAGCGCGCTCGCCGGCGCCACCGACTATCTCCGCCTGTTCGCGCTGGCGCGCGGCGCGGCCTCGCTGGTCCATGGCGCGCTCGCGCTCGGCGCGCGCGGCGAGGACGACCGCGCGCGCGTCGAGATCGCGCGCTTCCACGCCGAACATCACGCGCCCGCCGCCGCCGGCCTCGCCGATTCGGTGATCGACGGCGCCGAGGCGACGCTGGGCGCCTCGCAGGCGCTCGCCTCGTGAGCGGCCGCGTCGAAATCCGCCGCGAGGGCGCCGTGCTCGTGCTGGCGATGGACCGGCCCGGCAAACGCAACGCCCTGACCGGCGCGATGTACGGCGCCATGATCGAAGCGATGGAGGCGGCCGAGAAGGACGCCGCCGTCGGCGCATTGCTGGTCGAGGGCCGCGACGGCGTTTTCACGGCGGGCAACGACATCGCGGATTTCCTCGCCGGCATGGCGGAGGGGTCCGAGCCGCCGCCGCTCGCCTTCATCCGCCTGCTGGCGCGGCGCGAAAAACCGATGGTGGCGGCGGTCGACGGGCCGGCGGTGGGCATCGGAACGACGCTGTGCCTGCATTGCGATTTCGTCCACGCCACCGCGCGCGCGACGTTCCGCACGCCGTTCGTCGATCTCGCGCTGGTGCCCGAAGCCGGCTCCTCGCTGCTGCTGCCGCTGCGCGTAGGCCAGGCGGCCGCCAATTCCATGCTGATGCTGGGCGAGAGCGTGGACGGCTTGCGCGCGCGCGCGATCGGCCTCGTCGACCGGATCGACGAGCCCGACGCACTGGCGACCGCCGCGCTCGTCACGGCGAACGCGTTGGCCGCCAAGCCGCGCGCCGCGCTGCTCGCGACGCGCCGCCTGCTGCGGCCCGATCCAGCGGCGGTGCGCGCGCGCATCGACGAAGAGTTCGCGCTGTTCGCCGCCGCCGCCAAATCGCCCGAGGCGCGCGCGCGCTTCGCCGCCTTCCTCGCCGGACAAGGACGACCGAAATGATCCAGGGCACGCTGGCGGGCAGGACGCTATTCATCACCGGCGCATCTCGCGGCATCGGGCTCGCCATCGGGCTCGCCGCGGCGCGGGACGGCGCCAACGTGGCGGTGGCCGCCAAGACCGTTGCCCCGCACGCCAAGCTCGAAGGCACGATCTTCTCGGCCGCCGAGGCGATCGAGCGCGCCGGCGGCAAGGCGCTGCCGCTCGAGGTCGACGTGCGCGACGAGGCCTCGGTGGGCGCGGCGATCGAGGCGACCGTCTCGCGCTTCGGCGGCCTCGACATCCTCGTCAACAACGCGAGCGCGATCAACCTTTCGCCCACGACGGCGATCGACATGAAGCGCTTCGACCTGATGCACCAGGTGAACGCGCGCGGCTCGTTCCTGTGCGCGAAGCTCGCGATCCCGCATTTGGCCAAGTCGGCCAACGCGCACGTGCTGTCGCTGTCGCCGCCGCTCGACATGAAGGAGAAATGGTTCGCCCCCCACCTCGCCTATTCGATGGCGAAGTTCGGCATGAGCCTCGTCACGCTGGGGCTGGCGGGCGAACTGCGCCCCATGGGCATCGCCGCCAACGCGCTGTGGCCGCGCACGACCATCGCCACCGCGGCGGTGCGCAACCTGCTCGGCGGCGAGGCGATCATGGCCGCCTCGCGCACGCCCCAGATCGTGGCCGACGCCGCGCGGCTCGTGTTCCTGAAGGACGCGCGGAGCTTCACCGGCAATTTCCTGATCGACGACACGTTCCTCGCCGGCGAGGGCGTCACCGACTTCGACCGCTACCGCGTCGATCGGGGCAAGGCGCTGATGCAGGACTTTTTCGTGCCCGCCGATTCGCCGGCGCCGGCGGGGCTGGGGAAGATGGACGGCGGCTGATCCGGCGCGGGCGTTCGCGGCCGTCGCGGGCGTCTGGATTGCTTCGCTCCGCTCGCAAAGACGGCGGCGGTTCGGGCGGGAGGCTTCCCGAAGGCCTGCACGCCGCCCGCGTCCCTCGCTCTCTCCGTCTTTGCGAGGAGCGTGAGCTCCGAAGCAATCCAGTGCCCCTCGAACCGGGACGAGATCTTTTCCGGACGACTGGACCGCTTCGCCGCGCGCGCGAAGACGGCGGTGGTTCGTCCATTCCCGTCCCTCCCTTGACGCCGAAGGCTGGCGCCGGCCTAACCTCGCGCGATGCCGCCGAAGAAATCCGCGCCGCCGCCAGCCTCGCCCAAGGGGCAGGGCGCGCCCGCGCGCGGCGGGCGCTGGCGCCGCGCGTTTCGCCGGCTCGTGCGCGTCCTGTCGGCCGTCGCGCTGGCGCTGGTCATCGTCTGGGCGACGCTGATGGCGCTGTGGGCGTTCGTGCCGCCGGTGTCGACGCTGATGGCGGCGCGCTACCTGACGTTTCGCGCGGTCGACCGTCGCTGGCTTCCGCTCGAACGATTCTCGCCCGGCCTCGTCGCCTCCGTGCTGGCATCCGAGGATTCGCAATTCTGCCGCCATTCCGGCGTCGATTTCGACCAGCTCCGCACCGTGATCGCGCATCCGGGCAAGGACGGGCCGCGCCGGG
>JAGWKJ010000019.1 GCA_028865375.1 Hyphomicrobiales bacterium
CGCCGGCGTCGCCGGACGACGACGCAAAGGACGAAGCGCAGCACCGCGCCGAACCGCTGCCGGAGGCGCCAGCGGGCCCCCGCCGCGGCGGCTGGTGGCAGCGCGCGCGCTCGACCTTGGGCGGCGGTTGAAGCGTCGCGGTCGTGACGGGAACTTTGACGGGGCCGAACCGGAGCGTGGCATGAGAAAGCACTGGATCGCGTTCGTCGCCCTCGCGGCGTCCGTCGTCGCGTGGGGCGCCGTCGGGGCGTCGGCGCAACAGGCGCCGGCCAAGGCGGTGGCGACGTCCGCGGCGTCCGTCGATCCGGCGCGGCGCGCCGAGATCGAGGCGGTCGTCCGCGACTATCTGATCGCGCATCCCGAGGTGATCCGCGACGCGATCGACGCGCTCGACCAGCGGCAGAAGCAGGCAGACTCGAAGCAGGTCGCGGCGCTCGTCGACGACCCGAAGAGCAAGCTCTATTCGTCGGCGTTCCAAGCGGTGGCTGGCAACCCGAAGGGCGACGTCACCTTGGTCGAGTTCTTCGATTACAACTGCCCTTATTGCAAGGCGTCGCTGCCCGACATGACGCGGCTCGTCGCCCGCAATCCCCGGGTCAAGCTGATCTTGAAGGACCTGCCGATCCTCGGGCCCGGCTCCATGGAAGCCGCCCGCGTCGCCAGCGCCGCGCGCGAACAGCTCGACGGGCCGAAGTTCTGGGCGTTCCATTCCAAGCTGCTGGCGATGCGCGATCCCAAGGGCATCGGCGCGACCCAGGCGCTCGCGCTCGCCTCGGCCTCGGGCCTCGACGTCGCCAAGCTGAAGGTCGACATGGCCTCGGCCGCCGTCGACGCCGGCATCAAGGAAACGCTCGCCATGGCCAACGTCCTGGGCGTGACGGGCACGCCGACCTTCGTGGTGGGCGGCGAGACGGTGGTCGGCGCGGTCGGCTTCGACGCGCTGCAGGGCAAGATCGACAACGTCGAGAAATGCGGCAAGGCGAGCTGCTGAGGCGGGTTTCCTGGGGTCGCGCGGCCGGTCCCGTTTACGTCGTTCCCCGGCATCGGCTTTCCCGACGCGCCGCGCCGGGCTAAGGAACGTCCGGCGCCGGAGCTCCGGCGAGCCTTCCATCCGGGGACCGACGACGCATGAAGAAGCCCGCAGCCGCGCCGACGAAGGACGCGCCCCTCGACGCCGCGCTCGTCGAGGCGCTCGCCCGCATCGCCGCGGAGCACGACCTGTCCGAGGCGGAAGTCGAGCACGACGGCCTGCGCGTGCGCGTGGCGCGCGAACGCCGCGCGGCGACGGTGATCCACGCCGCGCCGATGGCCGCGCCCGTCGCGGCTTCCGCGGTCGCGCCGGCGGCGCCGGCGGGCGAGGAGAGCGGCACGGTGAAGTCGCCGATGATCGGCACCGCCTACCTGCGGCCGTCGCCCGAGGCCAAGCCCTTCGTCGAAATCGGAATGGCCGTGAAGGCGGGCGAGCGCATCCTGCTCGTCGAGGCGATGAAGACGTTCAACGACATCGTCGCCCCGCACGGCGGCGTCGTGACGAAGATCTTCGTCGAGGACGGCACGCCGGTCGAATACGGCCAGCCGCTGATGGTCATCGCCTGACCGGGCGGCGCGGGGACGAAGCGATGTTCGAGAAGATCCTGATCGCCAACCGCGGCGAGATCGCGCTCCGGGTGCTGCGCGCCGCGCGCGAGCTCGGCATCGCGACGGTCGCCGTGCATTCGACCGCCGATTCCGACGCGATGCACGTCAAGCTCGCCGACGAGAGCGTGTGCATCGGCCCGCCGCCCGCGCGCGACAGCTACCTCAACGTGCCCGCGTTGCTGGCCGCCTGCGAGATCACCGGCGCCGACGCGGTGCATCCGGGCTACGGCTTCCTGTCGGAGAACGCGCGCTTCGCCGAGATCCTCGGCGAGCACGGCATCGCCTTCATCGGGCCCAAGCCCGAGCACATCCGCATCATGGGCGACAAGATCGAGGCCAAGCGAACCGCCGCGCGGCTGGGCATCCCCTGCGTGCCGGGCTCCGACGGCGCGGTCGTCGACGCGGCCGAGGTCAAGGAGATCGCGCGCCGCGTCGGCTATCCGGTGCTCATCAAGGCGGCGGCCGGCGGCGGCGGGCGAGGCATGAAGGTCGCGCGCGACGAATCCGAGCTCGAGGTCGCGCTGGCCACCGCGAAGACCGAGGCGAAGGCCGCCTTCGGCGACGACGCGGTCTACGTCGAGAAATACCTGGCCCGCCCGCGCCACATCGAGATCCAGGTGCTCGCCGACGGCCAGGGCCGCGCGATCCACCTCGGCGAGCGCGACTGCTCGCTCCAGCGCCGCCACCAAAAGGTCTGGGAGGAGGGCCCCTCCCCCGCGCTCAACGCCGACCAACGCGACCGCATCGGCGGCGTCGTCGCCAAGGCGATGGCCGAGCTCGGTTATCTCGGCGTCGGCACGATCGAGTTCCTCTACGAGGACGGCGCCTTCAACTTCATCGAGATGAACACGCGCATCCAGGTCGAGCATCCGGTGACCGAGATGATCACGGGCATCGACCTCGTGAACGAACAGATCAAGATCGCCGCCGGCTCGCCGCTCACGATCTCGCAGGAGGACGTGCGCCTGTCGGGCCACGCCATCGAGTGCCGCGTCAACGCCGAGAACCCATCGACGTTCCGGCCCTCGCCCGGCAAGATCGCCTATTTCCACGTGCCTGGCGGGCTGGGCGTGCGCGTCGATTCGGCCGCCTACCAAGGCTATTCGATCCCGCCCTATTACGATTCGCTCGTGGGCAAGCTGATCGTCCACGGCCGCACCCGCAACGAGGCGATGCTGCGGCTGCGCCGCGCGCTCGACGAGTTCATCGTCGACGGCGTGGAGACGACGCTGCCGCTGTTCCGCGACCTCGTGCGCGACTCCGACATCCAGAACGGCGACTACGACATCCACTGGCTCGAACGGAAGCTCGCCGAACAGGATTGACGGAGCGCGCGGGAGGGAGGCCGGCATGGTCGACACGTCAGGCGTGGATTCGCCCGAGGCCCTCTATCTCGCGCTGGTGCGCGCTTTGCGCGGGCCGCAGGCGGCGGCCGAAATCGGCGGAGCGCCCGCCGGCCGCCGCAAGTTCGGCGACGGCGCGCTGAAGGAAGGCGGCCGCATCTACGCCATGCTGACGCGCGACGCGCTGGTGGTGAAGCTGCCGGCCGCGCGCGTGGCCGCGCTGGTCGCTTCAGGCGCCGGCGCCCCGTTCGACGCCGGCAAGGGCAAGCCGATGAAGGAATGGGTCATGGTGGCGCCCGCCGCCGCGGCTTCGTGGCGGCCGCTCGCCGAGGAGGCGCGGGCCTTCGCGCGCGCCGCGACGAAGGGTTGAGGCCCCCGCCGTGCCTACCGGACGCGCCGGGCGACGCCGCCCATCCGATAGACCATCGTCCCCGGATCGCTGAACCGCACCTGATAGGACGTGCAGGCGGAGCTGCGCGACAGGTCCGACCATCGGACCATGAAGAAGATCGACCCGTCGCCTTGCCGGACGGCGCGCAGTTCGCCGGTTCCCTGGTTGTTCGAACAGGTCGTCATGCCGTAGCCCGTGCCGCAGGTGCGATCCCGGTATTGGTAGAGGCCGTTCGCCTCGTAGGTCTGGTAGAGATATTGGATCGCGCCCGTGTTGGGGCTGCGGATTTCCGTGTACCACGTCCCCGCCAGCGCCTGCAGCGCGCCGGGATCGTTGGCGACCCCCAGCCGCGCCCAAGTGGTGGAGCCCTGGATGTCCGGCTCGATCACGGTGCGGCCCGCGTCGGGCACGCGCCGCCCTTGGTTGTCGTGAAGGCGACTGAACGGCAGGCGGTTGTTCCAGCACGGATATTGCTGGGCCGAAGCGACGTCCTCCAAGGCGACGAGCGCGGCGCCCGCGCACAGCGCGGATATGGCGCAATGGCGCGACATGGCGGTTTTCCTCCATCCGGCGACAGATTTCCGCCCCGTACCGGCGAAGTCAATCCGACGTCAGTGCGTCTCGGCCGGCGTCCGCAGCGACACGAGATTGCCGCCGTGGCGTTCGAGCCGGCCGGCGAGTTCGAGCTCCAGCAACGCCGTCTGCACGTGGCGCACCGGCGCGCCCGACAGCCGCGCCAGTTCGTCGACGTCGATGGGCGAGGGTCCCAGCAAGCCGGCGACGTCGCGTCGCGCGCCGTCCCCGTCGGCGCCCGCGAAGGGCGGCGCGCCGGGATCGTCGAACTCGAGCGCAGGATCGGCGCGCGGCGCGGCCTCGGGATCGACGCCCAGCAGGTCGAGCTCCGGCCACAGCGGCTGGCCCCTTTCGCGCGGCGTCTCGTCGAGCCGCAGCCGCGCCGGCTGGCGCAGGATCGGGGACAGCGCCTCGATCACGTCGTCGGCGTCGCGCACCAGCGTCGCGCCGTTGCGCAACAATTCGTTCGTGCCCTCCGCGCGCGGATCGAGCGGCGATCCGGGCACGGCGAACACTTCGCGGCCCTGCTCTCCGGCGAAGCGCGCCGTGATGAGCGAGCCGGATCGGGTGGCCGCCTCCACCACGATCGTGCCGACCGACAGGCCCGACACCAGCCGGTTGCGGCGCGGGAAGTCGCGGCCGCGCGGCTCCCAGCCGATCGGCATTTCCGAGACGACGGCGCCGCGCTCGACCATGCGCGCCATCAGCGGGATCGCCTCGGGCGGATAGGGGCGCGCGTGGCCGCCCGCCAGCACGCCCACCGTGCCGGTGTCGAGCGCCACGGCGTGCGCGCGCTGGTCCACGCCGCGCGCCAGCCCGGAAACGATCACGTAACCCGCCGCGCCCAACCCGCGCGCCAGCCGCTCGGCCATCGCGAGGCCGGCGGCCGACGAATTGCGCGAGCCCACGATGGCCACGCAGGGCGCGGCCAAGGCCTCGGCGCGGCCCTGCAGCGCCAGCAGCGGCGGCGCGTCGTCGATCGCCCGCAGGCGTTCGGGATAATCGGCCTCGCCCAGCGCCACGAAACGCAAGCCGAGCCGGCCCGCTTCGGCGAGCTCGCGCTCGACCTCTTCGCGGTCGGGAACGCGGATCGCGCGCGCACCGCCGCGCCGCGCGAGGCCCGGCAGCGCCGCCAGCGCCCCGCCGGCGCCGCCATAATGGTTGACGAGCGCGCGGAACGTGCGCGGGCCGACGTTCTCGCATCGGATCAGGCGCAGCCAGTCGAAGCGCTGCGCGTCGGTGAGCGTCGTCCCGGCGCGCGCGGCCGCCACGTTCAGCCCTTCGCGCCGATGCGGCTCTCGGAGCCGGCGAGCAGGCGGGACAGGTTGGCGCGGTGGCGCAGCCAGAGCATCGCCGTCATCGCGGCATAGACGAGGAAGGCCGGCTTGCCCGCGAAGACGAGCAGCGACAGCGTCGCCGCCACGCTCGCCGCCAGTGCGGCGGCCGACGAATAGCGCGTGGCATAGGCCACGCCGAGCCAGATCAGCGCGAAGGTCAGCGCGGCGGGCCAGGCGTAGCCGAGCAGGCAGCCGAGAAACGTGGCCACGCCCTTGCCGCCCTTGAACTCCAGCCAAGCCGGGAACAGGTGGCCGGCGAACGCGCCAAGCGCCGCGGCATGGGCCGGCACGATCCCGAAATGCTTGGCGACGAGGACGGCGACGGTCCCCTTCAGCGCGTCGAACGCCAGCGTCGCGGCGGCGAGATCCTTGCGGCCCGAGCGCAGGACGTTGGTCGCCCCGATGTTGCCCGAGCCGATCTTGCGCACGTCGCCGAGCCCGGCCGCCCGCGTCAGCAGCAGGCCGAACGGCACGGAACCGCACAGATAGCCGAACATCGACGCGGCGAGCGCCGCAAAAGCGACCGACATGCCCGAGATATCTCCCTCCCCTTCCGGGAGGCTAGCCGTATCGCACTTCGCCGGCAACCAAGGTCAGGCGCACGACGCCTTCCATACGCGCGCCGTCGAAGGGCGTGTTGCGGCAGCGCGAATGCAGCTTGGCGGGATCCACGACGAAGGGCGCGTGCGGATCGAAGCGCACGAGGTCGGCCGGCGCGCCGCGCGCCAGCCGGCCCTGCGGCAGGCCGAGCAGTTCGGCCGGCCGCGTCGTCATCGCGCGCAGCAGCCTGGGCAGCGGCACGTCGCCCGACGACACCAGGCGCAGCGCGGCGGCGAGCAGCGTCTCCAGCCCCACCGCGCCCGGCTCGGCCTCGGCGAACGGCAGGCGCTTGGCCTCGACGTCGCGCGGGTCGTGGTCGGAGACGACGACGTCGACGTCGCCCGCCGCCAGCGCGGCCACGAGGTCGCGCCGCTCCTCCTCGTCGCGCAGCGGCGGCTCGAGCCGCAGGAAGGTGCGGTAATCGCCGACGTCGAGCTCGTTGAGCGCGAGATTGTTGATCGACACGCCGCAGGACACCCGGAGCCCGGCGTCGCGCGCGCGGTTGAGCGCGCGGATCGAGGCGGTCGTGGAGACGAGCGCGGCGTGGTAGCGCGCGCCCGTCAGGTCGACGAGCCGCAGGTCGCGGTCGAGCATGATGGTCTCGGCCGCGCCGGGCACGCCGGGCAGGCCGAGCCTGGCGGAAAACTCGCCCTCGTTCATCGCGCCCGCGCCCGCCAGCCCGGGCTCCGCGCAGATCGCCGTCACCAGCGCGTCGAACCCGCGCGCATAGGCGAGCGCGCCGCGCATCACGAGCGCGTCGGCGACCGAGCGCCGCGGATCGCCGAACGCCACCGCGCCGGCGGCTTGAAGGAGGCCGATCTCCGACAATTCGCGGCCGAGCGCGCCCTTGGTGAGGGTCGCGGTCGGGAGCGCGCGCACGGCCGCGCAATCGCGCGCGCGCCGGACGAGGAAGTCCACGGTGGCGGGGTCGTCGACCGGCGGCGCGCCGTCGGCCATCGCCACCAGCGTGGTGACGCCGCCGGCCGCCGCCGCGCGGCCCGCGCTCGCGAGCGTCTCGCGATGTTCGAGGCCGGGCTCGCCGACGAAGGCGCGCATGTCGATCAGCCCGGGCGCGACGACGTCGCCCCGGCAATCGATCGCCCGCGCGCCCTCGGGGATCGAGGCCGCCGTCACTTCGGGCCCGAAGGCGCGGATCGCGCCCTCGACCACCAGCACGCCGCCGGCGAGCTCGCGCTCCGCCGACGGATCGATCAGCCGGGCGTTGAGCAGGGCGAGGGGCGGAGGCGCGGCCATCGCCGCCGCATAGCCCGCGCGAACGCGGGCGGCAATGGCGGGGCGGGCGCCGGGGCCGGCGCAGCCGCGAACCGCCGCCGTCGATGCGGGCGAAGCGCGGCCGTCATTGCGAAGGGACCACCACCGTCCTCGCGGGCGATCCTCCGCCGTCTTTGCAAGCGCAGCGAAGCAACCCCGACTTTCGGGAAGGCCTCGGTCCCCGCCTTGCACACTGGATTGCTTCGTCGCTTCGCTCCTCGCAAAGACCGATGGGCGAGGGGTGACGACGATAACGGAGAGGGCGCGGGACGAACGCGGCGCGAGACGTGACGCCACCCCCTCTCCGGGAGAGGATCGCGAGACGCGGCGGGGCGAAGGTCACGCACCTCGCGGCGTCGAGACTCCTCGACCTCGCGTCTGGTCATCCGGCCCGCCGGCCGAATCTCCCGGAGGGAGGACCGCCGCGCGCCCGCTCACCCCTTCGCGAATTCCGGCTTCAGCGCGCGGTAGAGTTCGCGGAAGCGTTCGATGCGCGGCCGGTAGGCTTCGAACAATTCGCGGTCCGGCGCGATCGTGCGCTCGACCGCCGGCGCGGCCAGCGTCGAAGCGTCGCCCTTGCCCGCCGACAGGATCGCCAGCCGCGCCGCGCCGAAAGCCGGGCCACGCTGCGCGCCCGACGACAGCGTGAGCTCGATGCCCGTCGCCGAGGCGATCAGCTTGGCCCAGAACGGCGAGCGCGCGCCCCCGCCGATCAGCGCCGCGCGGCCGCAATGGGCGCCGGCCGCCTCGAGCGCCGCGCGCGCGTCGGCGAGCATGAAGGCGGTGCCTTCGAGCACGGCCTGCGTCATGTCGGCGCGCGTGGTGGCGGCGTCGAGCCCGAAGATGGCGCCGCGCGCGAACGGGTCGTTGTGCGGCGTGCGTTCGCCCACCAGGTAGGGCAGCGACAGCAGGCGCGAGGGGCCCTTGAAGGCCGCCTCGCATTCGGCGAGCAGCTCGCCGATGTCGGCCTTGAGCCAGCGCGCGGCCACCGCCATCGGGCTCGCGCCCGACAGCATCGCCGCCATCTGGTACCAGCGGCCCGGCAGCGCGTGGCAGAACGCGTGGACCATGCGCGCGGAGGCCGGGCGATGGCGGTCGGCGGCGACCACGATCTGCGCCGACGTGCCCATCGACATCATGGCGTCGCCCTCCGCCACGACGCCGGCGCCGACCGCGCCGGTCGCCGCGTCGCCGCCGCCCGCCGCGATCGTCACCGGGCCCGCCATGCCCCAGCGCGCGGCGAGTTCGGCGCGCAACCGGCCCGCCGGCGCGTCGCCCTCGCAGACGCGGGGCAGCCATTGGGCGTTCACCTCGCACCAATCGAGCGCCTGGCCCGACCAGGCGCGCTCGTATTGGTCGAAATACCAGGTGCCGGCGGCATCCGACGCGTCGGTGATGCGCTCGCCGGTCATGCGCAGGCGCAGGTAATCCTTGGCCAGCAACAGGCTGCGGATGCGCTTGTGGAGATCGGGCTCGTTGCGCGCCATCCAGAGCAGCTTGGGTCCGGTGAGGCCGGGCATCGGGCGCACGCCGAGTCGGTCCGACCATTCGGGCCCGCCGCGGGCGGCGAGCTCGTCGGCCTCGGCGTGCGCGCGGCCGTCGTTCCACAGGATCGCGGGGCGCAACGGCTCGTCGGCGGCGTCGAGCGCCACCGCGCCGTGCATCTGTCCCGACAGGCCGATGGCGACGACGCCCGACATCGCCTTGGGCTCGCGCCGCGCGAGGTCGTCGAGCGTGGCCGCAGCGCTGTCCCACCAACCGCGCGGGTCGGATTGCGACCACAGCGGGCGCGGCGTCTCCCACGCGACCGGATGGTCGGCCTCCGCGATCACGCGGCCGGCGACGTCGACGAGCACGGTCTTGACCGCCGAAGTGCCGAGATCGAGCCCGACGAAGTTCATGTTCCCTCCCTTGTCGCGCGATCCTTTCAAATCGCGCCGCGCCCGGCAAGCGCGCGAATGGGTTCGATGGATGGGGGCGCGCGATCGCCATGGCTGCCATCGCGGATTTGCGCGGCCTCGGGCGTCCGTCCGTCGCCGCCGCTCAGCGGAAATTTCGGCCCTTGGGCATCGCGCGGCGCGCCCCGTCGCGCGGATGGCCGAGGCGGCGGCGAGCGGGAGACCGACTCGCGGGCGGGACGCGACGTCACCCGGCCGCGCCGCCGCCTTCGGTCTTCAGCCACGCGGCGCCGCAGGCCTTGGCGAGCTCGCGCACGCGCAGGATGTAGCTCTGCCGTTCGGTGACCGAGATCGCGCCGCGCGCGTCGAGCAGGTTGAAGCGGTGCGAGGCCTTGATGCACTGGTCGTAGGCGGGCAGCGCCATCAGGTGACGCTCCCCCGCTTCGCCCTTGTCGAGCAGCGCGCGGCATTCGCGTTCGGCGTCCTCGAAATGGCGCAGCAGCGTCGGCACGTCGGCGTGCTCGAAATTGTGCCGCGAAAATTCGCGCTCCGCCTGCTTGAACACGTCGCCATAAGTCGTCTTGTCGGCGCCCTCGCGGCCGTTGAAGTTGAGGTCGTAGACGTCGTCGACGCCCTGCACGTACATCGCCAGCCGTTCGAGGCCGTAAGTCAGCTCGCCCGCGACCGGTGCGCATTCGAGGCCGGCGACCTGCTGGAAATAGGTGAACTGCGACACTTCCATGCCGTCGCACCAGCATTCCCAGCCGAGGCCCCAGGCACCCAGCGTCGGGCTCTCCCAATCGTCCTCGACGAAGCGGATGTCGTGCAGCGACGCGTCGATGCCGATGGCCGCCAGCGAGGCGAGATAGAGGTCCTGCAGGTCGGGCGGCGACGGCTTCAGGATCGCCTGGAACTGGTAATAGTGCTGGAGCCGGTTCGGGTTCTCGCCGTAACGGCCGTCCTTGGGCCTCCGCGAGGGCTGGACATAGGCGGCCTTCCAGGGCTTGGGGCCCAGCGCGCGAAGCGTCGTGGCGGGATGGAACGTGCCCGCGCCGACCTCCATGTCATAGGGCTGGAGGATGACGCAGCCTTGGCGGGCCCAGAAACTCTGGAGCGTCAGCAGCAAGCCTTGGAACGAGCGTTTGGGGTCGAGTTCGGGCGGCATCGAGAGTCCATGCGCGGGGCGCGGTCGGGCGCAGGCCCCCTATAGCGTCTTTGGCGCCGGCCGAAAGGGGGCGGGCGGTCTCGTATCGTTAACCAATCCTTGATAGCACCGCATTTCGGCTTCAAGGTCGCGTCATGTCCGCTTCGCGCGCTCGCTCCAGCTTCCCGATTTTCGCGGCCGCGGCCTTGCTGGCGTTCGGCGCGCACGCCGATCCGCTGCCCGTGCCCGGCGCCGACGCGCCGGCGGCGCCCGTGCTCGTCACGCCGCTCGCGCCGTTGGCCTCGTCGGACGCACAGGGCGCGCAGCCCGTCCAAGCGGCGCAGCCCGTCCAAGCGGCGCCCGCGGCAGCGCCCGTGGCGCAAGCGCCGGCCAAGCCGGTCGTCAAACGAGTCGTCCGCCGCGCCGCGCCCGTGATCCGCAACCTGAACCTGCTGTCGTCGGGCCCCTATCCGGTATTCAACGCGCATACGTTCGGCGACACGGCGCGCGCGGCGACCCGCTATGCCGCGATCGTCAAAGCCGGCGGCTGGCCGACGGTGGCCAAGGCGATGCGGCCCGGCGCCAAGGGGCCGGAGGTCGCGATCCTGCGCAAGCGTTTGGCGGCGGAGGGCGACCTCGATCCCGCCAAGGTCGGCGATCCGCCCTATTCGGAGGCTTGGGACGCCGACATCACCGCCGCCGTGAAGCGTTTCCAGCGTCGCATGGGGCTGCGCCAGACCGGGATCGTCGCCGGCGACACGCTGAAGGAACTGAACGTGCCGGCCGTCGTGCGTCTTCGCGCGCTGGCCTCCAGCGCGGCGCGCATCGCGCCCGCCAAGTTCGACTTCACGCGCCGCTACGTGGTCGTAAACCTCGCCGCGACCGAGGCGCAGGCGGTGCAAGACGGCAAGGTCGCGGCGCGCTATCCCGTGATCGCGGGCGCCAAGCTGCACCAATCGCCCGACATCTCGGTGCACATCGGCGCCATCGAGCTCAATCCGAACTGGACCGTGCCGGTCTCCATCATCAAGAAGGAGATCATCCCCCGGATGCGCAAGGACCCGGGCTATCTCGCCCGCGCCCGCATCCGCATCCTCGACGCCAAGGGGAACGAGATCGACCCGCGCACGGTCGATTGGTCGAACGACCGCGCGGCGGTCTACACGTTCCGGCAGGACGCGGGCACGTTCGACGCGCTCGGCCGCATCCTGATCCGGATGCCCAACAAGGAGGCGGTGTACATGCACGACACCGACTCGCACGCACTGTTCGCGCGCGACTACAGGTTCCTCTCGCACGGCTGCGTGCGCGTGAACGGCGTGTTCGACCTCGCCGCCTGGATCCTCGCCAAGGCGCCGGGGCATTGGACCGCGGCGAGCCTGCAGGCGGAGATGAACCGCGGCAAGTTCGAATCGATCCCGGTGCGCGAGTTCATGCCGGTGATCTGGGTCTATTCGACCGGCTGGGCGGATCCCGACGGCACGGTGAACTTCCGCGACGACGTCTACGGCCGCGACGACGTGACCGACGCGCCGCCGCTGGTCGATCCCAACGCGGTGGCGATCGCGCCGCTGCCGCCGGCCGCGGCCGGCCCAGCCGCGGCGATCCCGGCGACGCATTGACCGGGCGCCCGCTGCGCAACCGCGTCGACCCGTTCGGCGCGCTGCACGCCACGCCCGAACGCGGGCGCATGATGGGCAACCGCGGCGGCCGGTTCCACGACGAAGCGCGCGAGATCGGCGGCCGCACGCGCGCCGGCCGGCGCTGGATCTGCTGCGTCCTCGAGTTCCGCGGCCGCCGGCGCGAAGTCTGGGGCGCCGGCTACACGCAATTGTTCTTCGCCGACGAGGCGACCGCGCTCGCCGCCGGCCATCGTCCCTGTTTCGAGTGCCGCCGCGCCGCGGCGCGCGCCTTCGCGGCGGCGTTCGGCCGCGCGCGCGGAACGCCGCCGGCTTCCGCCGACGAGATGGATGCGATCCTCGACGTGCAACGCCGCGCGGCCAGGCCCGAAGTCGCGACGGCGGACCTGCCCGTCGGCGCGATGGTGGCGGTCGGAGACGCGGCGGTCGCGCGGCGCGACGGCGGATGGGCGCGCTGGGCGTTCGCGGGAAGTGCGCCGACGCCGGACGCGATGCCCTCGCGCGCGACGCTGCTGACGCCGCCCGCGACGCTCGCCACGCTGCGGGCGGGTTACCGGCCGGACGCCTGACGTCGCGGTCCCGCCTCATTTGTCGTGCGCGGGAATCGGACGTAACCTCGCGTCATGTCGAGGGAAGCGGAACCGGCCGGCTGGCTCGGCGGCAAGATCCTGATCGCGATGCCCGGCATGGGCGACCCGCGGTTCGAGCGCGCGGTCGTCTACGTCTGCGCGCATTCGGCCGAGGGCGCGATGGGCCTCGTCGTCAACCATCCGCAAAAGGACCTCACGGTGCCCGAGCTGCTGGTGAAGCTCGAGATCGTGCCCGAGGACGAGCGCATCCGCCTGCCCGCCGAAGTCGGCCGTCTCGGGCTTCGCCGCGGCGGGCCGGTCGACGGCGGCCGCGGTTTCGTGCTGCACAGCGACGATTTCCAGGTCGAGGGCGCGACGCTGACGGTCGCCGACCGCGTCTGCCTGACCACCACGCTCGACATCCTGCGCGCGATCGCGCGCGGCGAGGGGCCGCGCCGCGCGCTGCTGGCGCTGGGCTATTCCGGCTGGAGCCCCGGCCAGCTCGAAGGCGAGATCCGCGACAACGGCTGGCTGGTGGGCGAAGCCGATCCCGACCTGATCTTCGCGGCCGACGGCGGCGCGGTCTGGCCCGCCGCCTTGCGGGGACTGGGCATCGAAGCCGCTGCGCTGTCGAGCGAGGCCGGCCGCGCCTGAACGGGCGCGCCGCTCACGCCTCGTGGCAGGCGACCAGCCGGCCCCGCTTTTCTTCCAACCTCGGGCGCTCCGCCGTGCAACGCGCGGTCGCCAGCGGGCAGCGCGGATGGAATGCGCAACCCGACGGCGGGTCGAGCGGCGACGGCGGCTCGCCGCGCAGCGGTTCGCGCCGCGCGCGGTCGGCGGCCTCCACGCGCGGCGTCGCCGACAGCAGCGCGCGCGTATAGGGATGCATCGGGCGCCCGAAGATGGCCTCGCGCGGGCCGATCTCCGCGATCCGCCCGAGATAGAGCACCAGCACGTCGTCGGCGACGTGCCGCACCACCGACAGGTCGTGCGACACGAACAGATAGGCGAGGCCGAACTCGCGCCGGAGGTCGGCGAGCAGGTTGAGGATCTGCGCGCGGATCGACACGTCGAGCGCGCTCACCGGCTCGTCGAGCACGAGAAGCTTGGGACGCAGCATCAGCGCGCGCGCGATCGCGATGCGCTGGCGCTGGCCGCCGGAGAACATGTGGGGGTGGCGTCCGGCGTGTTCGGGCGACAACCCGACCTTGGCCATCATGTCGGCGGCCGCCGCCCTGCGCGACGCGGAATCGCCGACGCCCGCCACGTCGAGCGGCTCGGCGAGCGCGCGGGCGATCGTCAGGCGCGGATTGAGCGATCCATACGGATTCTGGAACACCATCTGCACGCCGGCGCGCCGGCGACGCAGCGCGGCGGCGTCCGCGAAGTCGATGCGCCCGCCGGCGATGTCGAGCGCGCCCTCGGTCGGTGCGTCGACCAGCGCGACGATGCGCGCCAGCGTCGACTTGCCCGAACCCGATTCGCCCACCACCGCCAGCGTGCGCCCGGCGTCGAGCGCGAACGACACGTCCTCCAGCGCATGCACGGTCGCCGTGCGCCCGAACGCGCCGCGCTTGGCGCGGACGCGGCGCGTCAGGCCGGAGGCTTCGAGCGCGCGGGTCACGCGGCGCGCTCGCCGGCCGGCGCGGGGAGCGGGAAGTGGCAATGCACGTAGCCCTCCCCACCGGTCGAGGCGCGCGGCGGCGCCTGCGTGCGGCAGACGTCCTGCGCGCGCGGGCAGCGCGGCGCGAAGGCGCAGGGCAGTCGCGGCTCGGAGGGGCCGGGCACGGCGCCGGGGATCGCGGCCAGCCGCTCGCCCGTCGCGCGCTCGGGCAACGCGTCGAGCAGCGCGGCCGTATAGGGATGGCGCGGCGCCGCGAACAGGGCGGCGGCCGCGTTCCCCTCCGCGCGGCGGCCGGCATATTGCACGACCACGCGGTCGGCGGTCTCCGCCACCACGCCCATGTCGTGGGTGACGAGCACCAGCGCCATGCCGGTCTCGGCCCGCAGGCGCTTCAGCAGGTCGAGGATCTGCGCCTGCACCGTGACGTCGAGCGCGGTGGTCGGCTCGTCGGCGATCAGCAGCTTGGGACGCAGCGCGATCGCCATCGCGATCATCGCGCGCTGGCACATGCCGCCCGACATCTGGTGGGGGAACGCGCGGGCGCGCGCCTCCGGCTCGGGAATGCCGACCTCGGCCAGCAGCGCCACCGCGCGCTTCCTCGCCTCCGCGCCGCGCGCCGCGCCATGCGCAGACAGCGCCTCGGCGATCTGGAAGCCGACCGTGAAGCACGGGTTCAGCGCCGACATCGGCTCCTGGAAGATCATCGCCAGATCCTTGCCGACCAGCGCGCGGCGCTCGCGCGGGGACAGCGCCCGCAGGTCGCGGCCGTCGAACTCGATCCGCTCGGCGGTCACCTTCGCGTTCCAGGGCAGCAGGCCCATCACTGCGAGCATCGCCACCGACTTGCCCGAACCCGATTCCCCCACGATCGCCAGCGTCTCGCCGGCGTCGACCGTGACGTCGACGCCTTCGACCGCGCGGAACGGGCCGGCGCGGGTCGCGAATTCCACCGTCAGGCCGCGCACGTCGAGCAGCGCCACGTCAGCTCCTCCGCAGCTTGGGGTCGAGCGCGTCGCGCAGGCCGTCGCCGGCGATGTTGATGGCGAGCACCGTGACCAGGATCGCGATGCCCGGCGCGGCGACCATCCACGGGTCGGCGCGCAGGAAGTCGCGGGAATCGGCGAGCATCGCGCCCCATTCGGGCGTCGGGGGCTGCGCGCCGAGCCCCAGGAATCCCAGGCCCGCCGCCTCGATGATGGCGTCTGACACGCCCAGCGCCGCGACCACCAGGATCGGCGCGGTCGCGTTGGGCAACACGGTCCTCAGCATCAGCCGGACCTTCGACGCCCCCATCGCGCGGGCGGCGGTGACGTAATCCTTCGACAGTTCGGAGAGCGCGGCGGCGCGCGACACGCGCACGAAGCGCGGCAGATAGACGATGGCGATGGCGAGAATCGTGTTGGCGAGGCTCGGGCCGACGATGGCGACGATCAGGATCGCGAGCACGAGGCTGGGCACGGCCAGCACGATGTCCATCATGCGCATCACCAGGCCGTCGAACCAACCGCCGATCGCCGCCGTGGCGAGGCCGAGCGCGGCGCCGGTCAGCACGGTCGCCGCGGCGACGCTGAAGCCGATGAACAGCGAGATGCGCGCGCCCCAGAGCACGCGGCTGAGCTGGTCGCGGCCGACGCCGTCGGTGCCCAGCGGAAAGCGCCAGGAGCCGCCGGGCGCGAAGGCGGGCGGCGCGGCAACCGCGTCGCGGAACTGGTCGAGCGGCGAATGGGGCGCGACGAACGGGGCGAAGATCCCCGCCAGCGCGATCAGGGCCAGGATCGCGAGCGCGAGCACCGCGCCGCGGTTTTCGGCGAACGCGGCGAGCGCGTCGGCCCAAGGCGAGCGGGGCCGTTCAACCACGGCGCAGCCTCGGGTCGATGACGGCGTGCAGCAGGTCGACGGCGAGGTTCACGACCACGACGAGCGAGGAGATCATCAGGATGCCGCCCTGCAGCGCCGGATAGTCGCGGCGCTGGATCGAATCGATCAGCCACTTGCCGACGCCGGGCCAGGAAAAGATCGTCTCGGTCAGCACCGCGCCCGCGAGCAGCGTGCCCACCAGCGTGCCCAGCACCGTCACCACCGGCATCAGCGCGTTGCGCAGCGCGTGCAGGCCCACGACGCGGAAGGGCGACAGGCCCTTGGCGCGCGCAGTGCGGAGATAGTCCTCCCCCAGCGTCTCCAGCATCGCCGAGCGCGTCATGCGCGCGATCACGCCCAGCGGCACGGTGCCCAGCACGATCGTGGGCAGCACGAGGTGGCGCAGGGCGTCGAGGAACGCGCCCTTCTGGCCGCTCAGCCAGGCGTCGACGGTCATGAAGCCGGTGACCGGATCGAAATAATATTTCACGAGGTCGATGCGTCCCGACACCGGCGTCCAGCCCAGCGTCACCGAGAACAGGATGACGAGCAGCAGGCCCCACCAGAAGATCGGCATCGAATAGCCCACCAGCGCGGCGCCGATGATGGCGTGGTCGACCGGCCCGCCGCGCCTGACCGCCGCGATCACGCCGGCCGGCACGCCCAGCAGCGTCGCGAACAGCATGGCGCAGACCGACAGTTCGAGCGTGGCGGGGAACAGCGTGCGG
>JAGWKJ010000258.1 GCA_028865375.1 Hyphomicrobiales bacterium
GAGGATCTGTTCGCCTATATCGCCGCCGTGATGGCGCATCCCGCCTTCACCGCGCGCTTCAAGGACGATCTCGTGCGCCCCGGCCTGCGTGTTCCGCTGACCGCCGAAAAGGCTCTGTTCGACGAGGCCGCCGCGCTCGGGCGCGAAATCGTCTGGCTGCATTGCTACGGCGAGCGCTTCGTCGATGCCGCCGCCGGCCGGCCGAAGGGGCCGCCGCGCCTGCCGAAAGCGCAGGCGCCGTTCATCCCCGCCGCCGGCGCCATCCCCGGCGCGCCCGAGCCCTTGCCGCAGACGCTCGAATACGACGCGGCCAGGCGCCGCCTCAGCCTCGGCAAGGGTTTCGTCGAGAACGTGACGCCGCAAATGCGCGCCTACGGATTTCCGGCAAGAACGTCATCGACCAATGGTTCAGCTATCGCCGGCTCGACCGCACCAAGCCGCTGATCGGCGACAAGCGCCCGCCCTCGCCCTTGGAAAAAATCCAGCCCGACCATTGGCTCGCCGAATATACCGAGGACCTGCTGAACCTCCTCAACGTGCTGGGCCGGCTCGTCGCGCTCGAACCGGCGCAAGCCGACCTGCTCGACCGCATCGTGGCGGGACTGTCGATTTCGTTGCCCGGATGATCGGGGACGACGACGTGCATCCCCTCGCCTTGGCCGCGCCCATGCGCCAAGATGGCGTCGATTCGTCCCCGTCTTGATCCTCCGATGAGCGACCCCGCAACGATGCCCGCGCAGCCGGACTTGTTGGCCGCCCTCGAGCCGCGGAAGCCGACCAAGCCGGCGCCGGGCAGCCATGTCGCGCCCGAGGAAGTGCGGCCGACGCTGCAACGCACGCTGGACGAGGCGCGCCGCGCCGAAACCCATCCGTGGGACGCGCGCAAGACCGCCTATTGGCGCCTCGTGTTTCCCCAGATGTGCAATTGGCTCCCCGCCGAAGAGCGCGACCGGATGCGCGCGGAATTCGCCGCCGAAATGGCCCGCCTCGACGCCGCCTAGGCGAAGTTGCCGTCCCATCACCGCCGTCATCGCGAGGAACGAAGCGACGCGCGATCCGGGCGGCGCCGGATCCGCGGCGATCGGATCGCTTCGCCGCGCACGCGATGGCGGCGAGGGCCGCTCGCGAGCGCGACGGCATGGATCCGCCCCCTTAACCCCACGTTCACCCTTAACGCGGGGTTTCCCGGATTGACGGTATTTTAAGGACGTTTCGCCGGGTCTCGGCCGCAATCGGCGGCTTAAACGGGCGTCGGTTTTCCGGAGTGTTCCCGATGCGTCATCTCGCCAGACCCGCCCTGCTCCTCGCGCTCGCCGGCGCGGCCGCCCCGGCCTTCGCCTCCGACCTGCCGCCCACCGGCCACGCGCCGGCGACCGCGCCGATGGACCAATCCTATGCGCTGCCCGCGATGAACTGGACCGGCTTCCACGTCGGCGGTTACGGCGGCATGCAGCTCGCCAACGTGCCGGCCAACGGCCCCGCGCAATTCGCCGACGTCACGTCGGGCCTGTTCGGGCTCGAAGCCGGCTACGACATGCAGTTCGGCCAGATGGTGGCGGGCGTCGAAGGCGATTACGGCTGGGCCTTCGGCTCCTCGCGCCAGACCTACGCCAACGGCTCGGTCGCCACCGCCCAGCCGGGATCGCTGGCCACGCTGCGCCTGCGCGCGGGCCTCGCCAGCGGCCCCGCCCTGTTCTACGGCACGGCCGGCTGGGCCGGCGGCACGCTGAAATCGACCTTCCTCGACCTGTCGGGCGGCGCGCCCGGCGTTTCCAATTCGCAGACGAACTGGCTCAACGGCTATGCGCTGGGCGGCGGCGTCGCCTATGCCTTCGCGCCGAACGTGACGGTGAAGGCGGAATATCTCCACACCTCGCTGGGCAAGGCGGCGTATTTCTCGGGCGCCGATGCCACCAGCGTGGGCGAGTCGGCGTCGGTCATCCGGCTCGGCGTCGACTACAAGTTCTGAGGGCACGCGCGCGATCCTTAACGCGATTGAACCGGCATTCGAGCGATCGGTTTGACGCCATCGCAGGGCGGGCGCGGCATTGTCCTCGGGCAGTCCCGAGGAAACGCCATGCGCCTGCCCCGCACGCCCCAGGCCTTCGCCGCGCTGTTTTCGCTCGGCGTCGAGCCGGCGCCGCCGACCGGCCCCTCGTTCGAGCGCGGAACCTTCAAGCGTCCGCGGACGCGGCGGGCCGCGTTGCGCGAACTCCTGCGCCCGCTCGACGGCGAGCCGACGGCGGGCGTCGCCTGAGCGTCAACGGATCAACCGCGACAGGAACGCGCGCGCGCGCTCGTGCGCGGGCCGGGCGAAGAACGCCGCCGGCGGCGCGACCTCCAGGATGCGCCCCTCGTCCATGAAGACGACGCGGTCGGCGACCGCGCGCGCGAAGCCCATCTCGTGGGTGACGACCATCATGGTCATGCCCTCATGGGCCAGCGCGATCATCGCGTCGAGCACCTCCTGCACCATCTCGGGGTCGAGCGCGGAGGTCGGCTCGTCGAACAGCATGATGCGCGGCGACATGCACAGCGCGCGCGCGATCGCCACCCGCTGCTGCTGGCCGCCCGACAGCTGGCCGGGATATTTCGCCGCGTGCTCCGCCACCCGGAGCCGGCCGAGCCGCTCGCGCGCCTCCGCCTCGGCCTGCGCGCGCGCGACGCCCCGCACGTGGATCGGCGCCAGCGTGCAATTCTCCAGCGCGGTCAGGTGCGGGAACAGGTTGAACTGCTGGAACACCATGCCCACGCCCGCGCGCGCCCGCTCGGCGCCGCGGCCGCCGGGATCGAGCGCGACGCCCTCGACCGCGAGACGCCCCGCGTCGAACGTCTCCAGCCCGTTGACGCAGCGGATCAGCGTCGACTTGCCCGAGCCCGAGGGCCCGCAAACGACGATCTTCTCGCCGCGCGCCACTTCGAGGTCGATGCCGCGAAGCACGTGATGGGCGCCGTACCATTTGTCGACGCCCTCGAAGGCGACCGCGCTGCCTTCCCCGCTCATCTGGCCTTCCCCGCGTCGAGCCGCGCTTCGAGCCCCGCCGCGTAGCGCGACATGCCGAAGCAGAAGGCGAAATAGACCAGCGCCGCGAAAGCGTAACCCGTCGCCGGCACCGAGGCCGCCGCCCATTTGGGATCGTCCACCGCCACGTCGACCGAATGCAGGAAGTCGAAGATCCCCACCGCCGCCACCAGCGTCGTGTCCTTGAACAGGCCGATCGCCGCCCCCACGATCGAGGGCAGCGCCGCGCGCAGCGCCTGCGGCAGGACGACCAGCCGCATCCGCGCGCGCCACGGCAGACCCAGCGCGCGCGCAGCCTCGTCCTGCCCGCGCGGCACGGCGCGCAGGCCGCCGCGCACGTTCTCGCACAGATAGGCCGACGCGAACGACACCACCGCGAACAGCGGCCGCAGCATCCGGTCCGGCGCGGCGCCGTCGGGCAGGAACAGCGGCAGCATCGTGTTGGCGAGGAACAGCACGGCCACGAACGGCACGCCGCGCATCGTCTCGACATAGGCGGTGGCGAGCGCGCGCGCCGCCGGCAGGCGCGAATTGCGGGCGAGC
>JAGWKJ010000259.1 GCA_028865375.1 Hyphomicrobiales bacterium
ACAGTCTCAAGAGCGCCGTCGAACTGTTTTACCTCGATACAGGAAAATATCCATCGTCGTCGCAGGGGCTGTCGGCCTTGGTTGCGCGACCTTCGGATGGAACGGGCTGGAACGGGCCCTATTTGAAGGGAGATCGCGTTCCGCTCGATCCTTGGGGGCATTCGTTCGTCTATACGCTGCCGGGCGCCCATGATGCATTCGACATCAAAACGCTGGGACCGGATGTTCGTTGACGGCGACGCTGGCGCAAAAACGACGATTGTATAAGCTTCGTTGCGCAACAGCCCTTCAGCGTCAGAACCGCCGATCATCGGTGATCCGTCGGCATCATTGCGGCAAGTTCTGGCAACGATATGCGCCCCATTGCGGGATGCGCGGGGAATCGACAGGATTCAATGCGGCCGACCGCAGTCGTCGCCGTCGTGGGCCTGATCGCCGTCTTGACGTCTTGGGGCGACGGCCATCCGCGAGTGATGACCGTAGCGCACGAATCGGCGTTGCCGTCAGGCCCCTTCGAGCCCGGGCATCGGTCCCTGCAATCCCGCCTGCGGTCACGGGTGGAGCGACAGACCGGCCACCCTCCAAGATACCTCGAACGACTATACACGTTCGCCGATCTCGACTGATCGACTTCCGGCAAGGCGTCGCGAAACATTTATTTCCCATGGGAGGACGGAGGGGTTCGGCACCCATTTCGGCGACGATCACGGGCGCAATGCTCGAATGGGCGGACGCTGCGGTCGACGATGCGCGCCGCAAGCGAAGGAAGCGGGCGGAAGTTGCGCTCGGTCTCGGCGGCGAGCCCTGGAACGAGGAGCTGACGCTCCAGAGATGCGCACTGCCTCGAACCTGCTTTGTCGCATGAGCGGTATAGCCACCGCGACGGCCGCGGTCGTCGAAGCCGTGCGCGGGCAAGGCGCCCGGATCGTCTGTACTCGCAAGACGACCCCGGTCTCCGAGCGATCGAGAAATACGCGGTTCGCGCCGGCGGCGGCGCGAACCACCGGTTTGGGCTCGACGACGCGATCCTCGTCAAGGACAATCACGTCGTGATCGCGGGCGGAATCCGCCGGGCGATCGAGCGGGCGCGAGACGCGGCGGGCCATCTCGTCAAGATCGAGGTCGAGGTGGATTCGCTGCGCCAGCTGGACGAGGCGATGGCCGTCGGCGTCGACGCGATCCTGCCCGACAACATGTCGATCGAAGACATGCGGGCGGCGGTGAAGATCGTCGCCGGACGAGCGACCGTCGAGGCGTCGGGCGGAGTGACGATCGAGACCGCGCCCGCCATCGCGTCGACGGGCGTCGACCTGGTCTCGGTCGGCTGGTTGACCCATGGCGCGCCGATCTTGGACGTCGGGCTCGATTGGCTCGACGGGGCGTCGCCGACTTGAACCCGCGCGCGCCCCTCGCCTGCGCGTCAGGAGGACCGGGCGCGCCGCGCGGCGGTCTCCGGCTCGTAGTCGGCCGCGACGCGGAGCTCGCGCAGCGGACGCACGCGCCGAATCGATCGCTCGTAGAGCGGATCGGCCTTGAACGCCGCCAGCGCGCCTTCGTCGGCGAATTCCGCATAGACGACGAAATCCACGTCGTTGCCGAGCTGGTCGCCCTTTCGATTGCGCGCGACTTCGATCAGGTCCGGCTGGACGGCGCCGACGAGCAGCGAGAGCCCTTCGAACACCGCGTCGCGGTCGGAGGGATCGCGGGCGCTGAAGAAGACGATATGGCGGATCATCGGGTTCCTTTCCAAGGGCCCCGGACGCCGTTCCGGAGGCGGGCGCGGGCTACGAACCGAGCCCGCCGGCGCCTCGCAACCTCCGCGACCGGGAGGCTTCGGGCGAGCCGGTCGCCGGTCAAGCGGTCACGGGAGGAAGCATGACGTCCATGACGCGAGACGACGAGCCACGGATCTCCATGATGGATTGGACGGCCGATGACGCGCTGGAGCTGTAACGATCGCCGTTCAGCGACCTGATCTTCCGGGCGCAGACCGTTCACCGCCGGCATTTCGATCCCAACGAGGTGCAACTCAGCCGGCTTCTGAGCATCAAGACCGGCGGCTGTCCAGAGGTTGGGCATTGCGCTGATTGGCGACGGCCATCCCGACAACGGTCGCGATCTCGGAGATGGGACGCGTCCGGGTGCCCGGACGCCTGCCGCGCCTCGATCCGTCGTCGCCGGACGCGCTCGGGGCCGCCATCGCGAAATCGTTCCGGCGCGAGGACTTCCTTGTTCGGGAGGCGCCGGAGTGACGAACCCACGCACGTCGCCGATCTGGCATCCCTATACACAGCACGGGTTGCATCCGGTCGTGACGGAGATCGCCGGTGCCGAAGGGCTTGGCTCGCGACGCGCGACGGAAGGCGCGTCTTCGACGTGATTTTGTCGTGGTGGGCGGTCATGCACGGCCATCGGCACCCGCACGTCGTGGAGGCGATACGGGACCAAGCCGGCAAGCTCGACCAAGTCATCTTCGCCGGACACACCCACCAGCCCGCGGAGAGACTGGCGGCCAAGCTCGTGGGCCTGACCGACCCGGTCGCCTGCTCGCCGCCGCCCGGCTGGGCGCCACGCGCCTGATCGACAACGTGGTCGTCATTCCGGGCGCGTAAAAAAAACCTCGAAACCGGCATCGCGACCAAGCCGCGAAAGGACCGCGCGCTCGAGCCGGAGCTGTTCGACCTGTTCCCAGCGCTCGCGGACAGTTTCGTCGTGCTGGACCTCGGCGCCGAGGCGCTGGCGGGCGACCGCGCCGCGCTGGACGAAGGCGAAATCCGCCGTCTGGCGGCCATCTGAGAGCGGCGCGGCGGCGCGTGTGGCCGCCGACGTCGGCCGGGCGGACCGAACGTCGTCCCGAGGAAGCCCCGGTCTTCGCGCCTGCCGCGCGGTGATCGAGAAACGCTTGGCGTCCTTGGCAGGGCTCGAAGCCGATTGCGATCACGCCGCGACATCGAGCCCGGGTCCGCGCGCGGCGGTGCTGGTCGTGGTTGAGCGGCCGTTCGCCCGTTGCAAAAAGATTGGCGGCGTCGGTCTCCGGCGCAAACTCAACAGCGCCGAGCGTGGCCGCCGCCGGTCATCGGCCCGTATCGTTCTGAAAATGCTTCACGATTAACGGAAAATAATGAGACGCTCTGTAATCTTGCGCTGCAATGAAAACTCTCCAATGCGCGGTCTCTCTTGGAGAACCCCGTCGTTGCGGTCGCGCTTCCGTCGAGTTCGCGGGACGGCATCCCTGCGTCACCATTCGCTTTCAGGAGCGTCGGCGATGATTAATCGGAGATCCCTGTTCGCGGACAAACGCACAAAATCGTCCAGATTCGGAATTTCATTTTACGTTCCATATATCCCGATAATTTTATTTGGCGTAGCCTTGATCGGTATCATTTGGGTTGACGTGATCGGTCGAATTAAGTCTGAAAACAGTAATCTTGCTCGATCCTCGCGGGAACGCGTGACCAGCATCATCGATTTTGTTCAGCAGGACGTGCTGGGGATCATCGATAGACTGAATCAGTCGCTGCTCGTCGTGCAAAGTTTGCACAAATCAAATCCCTCTTT
>JAGWKJ010000260.1 GCA_028865375.1 Hyphomicrobiales bacterium
AGCGCGGCGCCATAGGCCTGCCCGCGGCCGTAGAGATCGCCGCCGAGCGCCTTCATCTTCTTGGCGATGCGGGCGTCCGAGGTGCCGAGTTCGCGCAGCGCGATGTCGAATTGGTCGAACACCGCGTCGGCGAGCGCGCGGCCGGCTTCCCCCGTCGCGGCCCCGCCCGCCGCGCAGCGTCGCAGGGCGAGCCCGGCGTGCAGCGCGTAGATCTCGAAGCGTCCCCCGATCTCGTCGGGCACCCCGCCCTCGACGAAAAACTCGGGCCGCCGCGCCGCCGCCATGATCGCGGCGTGCAATGCGCCGACGTCGGGCGACCGACCGCGCGAAAGGAATGGAACGTGGAGCTTCAACGGACCGCCGTGCCTTGCAAATCGACCGCCCCGGGGATAGGCACCGCATCGCCCTCTGGCAAGCCGGCGCGAGGCCGCGCCGCCGCCGGGGCCTTCGGGGAGCGCCAGATGACGGGTCGGTCGCATGCAGGTCTCGCGGTCCGCGCCGCGCTCGCCGCGGCGCTCGCGCTCGGCGCCGCCCCGCTCGCCGGCTGTCTCGGCTACGATGGCGACCTGCACCGCGGCTACGTCGTCGACCCGACGGTCATCGCCTCGATCAAGCCCGGCGTCGCCAAGCCGAAGGTGCTGGCCGACATGGGCACGCCGCAGACGACCTCCACGATCGGCGGCGACGCTTGGTATTACGTCAGCCAAGATCTCCACGCCGACCTCGCCTATCAATCGCCCAAGGTCGTCAAGCAGCGCGTGATCGCCGTCTATTTCAAGGGCGACAAAGTGGTCCGGCTCGCCGACTACGGCCTGAAGGACGGCCGCGTGTTCGATTTCGTCGCGCGCACGACGCCCACCAGCGGCGCGGAAGAGGACTTCCTGCGCAACATCTTCGGCGCCTTGCTGGCGTTCTGACTTCCTTCACCCAATTCGCTCGGGCGCCGTAAACCGCGTCCGCTGGCAATGCGTTCACCCTGCCCGCGGTCTCCGCGGCGGGGCGCCGGCCGTGCACGCGTCCGTTAACCGCGTCGGCGCGACGGCCGCCTCTCGCGCGGGCTCGCCGTCCCCGCGGCGCACATGTTTTCCGGGCGTTTCCGGGCGCCGGAACGGACCGTCAACCTTGCCGCGCCGGCAACCTCCGTGAACGCGATCCGCTAAAATCCGAGCGTTTTCCTTCCGCGCTCCGCAGCGCGCGCTCCGTAGCTTCCTCCCCGGGACGAACACGGGGACGGGACATGATTTCCACCGGCAAGATCGCGGCTCTGGCGTTGACGCTGCTCGGCGCCGCCTGGATCGCCGCGCCGCAGGCCGGCGCCGCCGGGGCGCAGGCGAACGGCGGGGCCTTCGAGCCCGCCGGCGCGCGAACCAGCGTACCGTGGGGTTGGGTCGACTATTGCCGCCGCTACGCCGGCGAATGCGACGGCGCGGCCCTGCCCGCGACGCGCGTCGCGCTCGACGGCGCCCTGCGCGACGCGCTGGTCAAGGTCGACGACGAGGTCAACGCCGCCATCGACCCGGTCTCGGCGATGGACCATTGGGGCGTCGTCAACAAATGGGACCTGCCGCTGGACGGCCGCGGCGATTGCAACAGCTACGTGCTGATGAAGCGCAAGCTGCTGCTCGAAGCCGGCCTGCCGCGGCAGGCGCTGCTCGCCACCGTCGTCATCGACAAGCAGGGCGAAGGCCATCTCGTGCTCACGGTCGCCACCGACCGCGGCGACCTCGTGCTCGACAACCTCGAGCCGCGCATCCTGCCCTGGGACGAGACCGGCTACGATTTCGTCAAGCGGCAGTCGCAGGAAGATCCCAACGTCTGGATTTCGGTCAATGCGCGCGCGGTCGTCGCCGCGGCGAATTGATCCCAAGGTTTCGCGGGGCGCCGCCTCGCGAAAGCGACGAAGCCGGGTCTCGTCCCCCATGTACCGGCTTCGCCAGGCCGGCTCCCGGAAGTCCCCCGGGGGCCGGCCAATCGTCCCGTCGGGCGATCACCTGACGCCCGGCATTCCGCCCGCCCCCGCCTCGCCCAGCGCTTCGGCGACCGAGCGGAACACGTGCGCTTCGCCCACCAGCGCCATCAGGCCGAAGCGGCGGAACGCGTCCTGCGCCGCCGGCGATTCCAGCCGCGCCACGTCGAAGCCGACGCCGCGCGCCTTCAACGCGGCCACGGTGGCGGCGAGCGTCTTGGCGGCCGTGTAGTCGACGTCGACGACGCCGGTCGCCTCCCACACCACGCGCTTGGGCGGCGTCGCGCGCGCCGCGAGCAACGCTTCCAGCGAAGCGCGGAACGCGTCGGCGTTGAGGAACGACAGCGGCGCCTCGAAGCCGAACACCAAGGCGTCGGCATCCTCCGCGCCGCCGGCGTCGGCGCTTGACGCGCCTTTGGGCCACCACACCGTCGTGCCGGGAATGCGCACGAAGGGCGTCGCCCGCCCGCGTGTCGCAGTCCACAGGCCGTGCAGCATGGACAGTCCGATGCCCACGCCCGCGCCTTCCTGGATCGGCAACAGCAGCACGGCCGCCGCGGTGGCGACGATCAGCGCGAACTCGAGCCCCGTCGTCCGCCACACGTCGCGCATCGTGCCGATGCGCAGGATGCGGCCGGCGACGAACAGCAGCACGCCCGCCAACGCCGCCTTGGGCACGTCGTGCAGCAGCCCCGCGCCTAAGGCGGCGAGCGCCAGCGTCGCCAAGCCCGCGAACGCGCCGGCGCCTTGCGTGCGGCCGCCCGTCTCCGCGACGATGGCCGTGCGCGGCGGGCTGGCGTCGACCGGAAAGCCGCCGATCAGCGCGGTGGCGAGGTTGGCGACGCCCACGCCCACGAAATCGCGGTCGACGTCCGACGTGCCGTCGGCGCCCGAGGGAAACGAGCGCGAGGTCGCCGCCGTCTGCACCATCACGACCAAGGCCACGATCAGCGCCAGCGGCAGCAGGCCCGCGAGATCGCCCATCGCGACCGCCGGCAGCGCAAGGCCCGGCAGTCCGCCGGAGAGCGCGCCCAGCGGCGGCACGCCCTTGGCCGCGAGCCCGAACGCGACTTCCGCCAGCGTCGACAGCGCGAGCGCTATCAGCGCGCCCGGCACGCGCGGGTCGATCCGCTCGGCCAGCACCATGGCGCCGAGCGTGCCGAACCCGATGGCGACCGTCCACGGATTGGCGTGCGGCAACGCGGTCAAAAGGGCCCACGCCTTCTGCGGCAGGTTGCCCGGCGGGTCGGCGATCCCCAGCGCGGCGGGCAATTGCGAGATCGCGATGTGGCCCGAAACGCCGGCGAGAAATCCCGTCGTCACCGGCGCCGACAACAGGTCGGCGACGAAGCCGAGCTTGAACAGCCCCGCCGCGACCAGGATCGCCCCCACCATCAGCGCCAGCGCCGCCGCCAGCGCCGCGTAATGCGGGCCGCCCGACGCGGCGAGCGCCGCGAGGCCGCCGGCGAAGATCGGCGCGATGGTGGAATCGGCGCCCACCGACACGAAGCGGCTCGCGCCGGCGAGCGCGAAGCCGAGCGCCCCGCCGATCAGCGCGAGGAAT
>JAGWKJ010000261.1 GCA_028865375.1 Hyphomicrobiales bacterium
CGCGATCCTCGGCGCGATCATGGAGCATTTCCTCTCCGGCGCGCCGCTGCTCGTCCAAGGCGCCCGCGCGCCGCAAGCGGGCGACGAGTTCTTCGACGCCAAGGACGGCGAGACCGTCGCCGCGATCAAGGAATTGATCGAAACGCGTGTGCGCCCCGCGGTGGCGGGCGACGGCGGCGACATCGCGTTCCGCGGCTTCCGCGACGGCACGGTCTATCTCGCAATGAAGGGCGCATGCTCGGGCTGCCCGTCCTCGACCGCGACGTTGAAGCACGGCATCCAGAACCTGCTGCACCACTACCTGCCCGAGGTGCAATCGGTCGAACAGGTCTGAGGCGGGGCCTGACGCCGTTCATGCCCCGGATCGACGCCGCCGCGCTGGACGCCTTGTTCTTCGCGGCGCGCAGCCACAATAAGTGGACCGACCGCGACGTGCCCGACGCATCGTTGCGCGAGCTCGCCGAAACACTGAGGTGGGCCCCGACGAGCGGCAATGCCTCGCCGCTCAGGATCGTCTTCGCGAAGTCGCCCGAGGCGAAGGCGCGGCTGATCCCGCTATTGTCGCAAGGCAATCGCGAGAAGACGATGGCCGCGCCGGTGGCGGCCATACTTGGCGCCGACCTGCGGTTCTGGCGCCATTTGCCCAAGCTCGCGCCGCACCGAAACCCGGCTTCGTGGGAAAACGCGCCCGTCGATCTCACGACGCGCAACGCGATGCGCGACGCAACGCTGCAATGCGGCTATTTCATCCTAGCCGCTCGCGCGCTCGGCCTCGATTGCGGCCCCATGGGCGGCTTCGACGCGACTGCGGTCGAACGTGAGTTCTTCGCCGGCGGCGAGATCAGGGCGAACCTCGTCTGCGCGCTCGGCCACGGCGACCCGACGGGCTTGCGTCCGCGCGCGCAAAGGCTCGCGTTCGAGGAATTCGCGACGATAATCTGAAGCGCGCGCGACCGAGCCGCGCGCGACGGGATCAGGCTTCCGCCGTCTTGGGCTTCAGCACCTGGCGGCCGCGATACATGCCGGTTTTCAGGTCGATGTGGTGCGGACGGCGCAGTTCGCCCGAATCCTTGTCCTCGACATAGGTCGGCGCCGCGAGGGCGTCGGCCGAGCGGCGCATGTTGCGGCGCGAGGGCGAAGTTTTCTTTTTGGGAACGGCCATCGGGACAAACTCCAACGGCCCAGGGCGCGCCCGGGCTCGAATTTGGACGTTTCCTATACGCAGAGCGCGCGCCGCGTCAATGCGGCGTTTGGGGGGCGCGGCGCGCGTCAGTCGTCCCCGCCCTTCCCCGCGATCGCGGCCGCGAAGTCCTTGGCGGAGAACGGCGCGAAGTCTTCCGCCGTCTCGCCGACGCCGATGAAATGAACCGGCAGGCCGAACCGGTCGGCGAGCGCGACCAGCACGCCGCCGCGCGCGGTGCCGTCGAGCTTGGTCATCGCAAGCCCGGTGACGCCCGCCGTCTTGCCGAACAGTTCCACTTGGCTCAGCGCGTTCTGCCCGACCGTGGCGTCGAGCACCAACAGCACGGCGTGGGGCGCGGCGGGATCGACCTTCTTCATCACGCGCACGACCTTGGCGAGCTCCGCCATCAGCTCGGCGCGGTTCTGCAACCGACCCGCGGTGTCCATCACCAGGACGTCGAAGCCTTCCGCCTTGGCGCGCGTCAGCGCCTCGAAGGCGAGACCGGCGGGGTCGGCGCCTTCCTTGCCGGCGATCAAGGTCGCCCCCGTGCGCGCGGCCCAGATGCCGAGCTGCTCGATCGCCGCGGCGCGGAACGTGTCGCCGGCGACCAGCGCCACCTTGCGGCCCTCGTCGACGAACTTGCGCGCGAGCTTGCCGATCGTCGTCGTCTTGCCCGAGCCGTTGACGCCCACCACGAGGATCGCGAACGGCCGGATCGCGCTCTCGACGAACAGGGGCTTGGCGACCGGCGTCAGCGCGCGTTCGACTTCGGCGGCCAACGCCTCGCGAATGTCGGCCTCGCTGGCGTCGCGCCCGTGCCGGTCGCGCGCGAGCGCCTCGCGCACGCGCTTGGCCGCGGCGGGCCCGAGATCCGCGGCGATCAGCGCGTCTTCGAGCTCGTCGAGCGTCGCGGCGTCGAGCTTGCGCTTGGCGAACAGGTCGACGACGCCCTGGCCCAGCGCGGTCGAGGACCGCGACAGCCCGCGCGTCAGCCGGCTCCACCAGGTCGGCGGCTTGGTCGCGGGCGCGGACGGGGCGGGCACTCGTGGCGCCGGCGAGGCCGCACGGCCGAACAGTCGGCCCATCAGCCCCGGCTTTTCGTCGTCGTCCGCCATCCCCGCTTCCGTCGCTCCCCGCATTGACTTCCCCGCCGGGGCCGCCAAGGCATTGCCGGCAAATGTCCGCGCTGTCCATGACCCCCGACGAAATCCAAGCCCGCGTGTTGCACCGCGACGGCATGGTGCTCGTGCTCGACAAGCCGCCGGGCGTGGCCGTGCATCGCGGGCCCAAGGGCGGCGCAAGCCTCGAAGACTGGTTCGACGACCTGCGTTACGGCCTGCCGCGCAAGCCCGCGCTTGCCCATCGGCTCGATCGCGACACCACCGGCTGCCTCGTGCTCGGTCGTCACGCCAAGGCGCTGGCGCGGCTCGGCCTGCTCTTCAAGCAGGGCAAGGTCGCCAAGACCTATTGGGCCATCGTCGAAGGGGAACCCAGCGAAGCCGAGGGCCTGATCGACCTGCCGCTCGGCCGGCTCGACGACCGCATCGGCTGGTGGCAGAAGGTCGATCCCGCCGGCCAGCCTGCACGGACGAAGTGGCGACTGGCCGGCCGCGCGACACGCGCCGACGGAAGCCCCATCGCTTGGCTCGAACTCGAGCCGCTGACCGGCCGCACGCACCAGATCCGGGTGCATTGCGCGGCGATCGGCCTGCCGCTCGCCGGCGATTCAATCTATGGCCGGGCGACCCGCGACGACGGCTCGACGCTGCACCTGCACGCGCGGCGCGTGATCGTGCCCATCGCCAAGAACGGGCCGCCGGTCGACGTCACCGCCCCGCCACCGGCGCATATGCGGGAAGCGTTGGCGGCGTGCGGGTGGGCGGCGGATTCAGCCGCAAAGTCGCGGAGTACCGACCGGGGGATCAACTCACCGGTATAGAGCAATCGGTATCATGTCCCCGTAATCGCGGTGGTTCGCGTGCGACGCTTCCTCGGTTCCTGTCTTCCGCGCCCTTTCCGTCTTTGCGAGGAGCGCAGCGACGAAGCAACCCAAGCACCCATCCGGCCAAGGCTGGGGCCTTGTCGAAAGACTGGATTGCTTCGCTCCGCTCGCAAAGACGGTTGCGGTTCGCGTGCGGGATTACGGGGACACGATAGATTGCAACGACCGACCGGACGAATGATCCCGACCCGAACGATGCCGACCCGTCGAAATGCCCCGCCCTCTCAGGCCGCTTCGTCGACGCCGGTTTCGTTCGTCGGCTCCGCCTCGGCTTCGGCTTCGGCCGCCGCGTCCTCGGCGCGGGCGCCGCGGCGCGGG
>JAGWKJ010000262.1 GCA_028865375.1 Hyphomicrobiales bacterium
GTCCGCGGCGTCCACCGCCCGGCCGCTGATCCGGGCACGGGCCTCGGCGAGCGCGGCCGCCGCCGTCGCGTCGTCCCGACGCGCGGCGCTTTCGAGACCGGCGTCGATCTCCGCCAGCGCGCGGGCGTCGTCGCCCTCTTCGCGCGCGAGCCTCGCGGCGAGGGCGTGCAGGCGCGGCGCGAGGATGTCGACGCCGGTCGTCCGCGCGGCTCGCGCGGCCCGCTCGACGGCGGCGGCGGCGAGCGGATCGTGCCGACCGGCCCGCGCGTCGGCTTCCAGCGCCAGCGCGATGGCTTCGGTCTGCAGGCAGGCCTGCCGGCGCAATTCCGCCGCGGCCGCGGCGAGCGCGGGCTCCGCCTCCGCGCGGTCGCCGCCGCGCCAGCGCGTCCAAGCGGCGAACGCCGCCGAAGTCGCGATCCAGAACTGCGAGCCGCCCTCGTGCGCCGCTTCGTCGGCTTCCATCGAGACGCGCCGGGCCGCCTCGACGTCGTCGGCGAGGAAGGCGACGAATTGCCGGAAACACAGCGCCAGCGACAGGGAACTGGCGCTGCGGGCGACGCGCGCGGCGCGCACCGCCGCCTCCGAGCCCGCCGCGGCGGCCGATTTCCGGCCCGCCAGCGCGTCGACCACGGCCGCTTCCGCGCGGATCGCGACTTCCGGGGCGAAGGCGAGCGACAGGCGCAGGCGCGACGGCCGCGCGCCGCGGATCGCCGCCGCCGCCGCCGAATAAGCGGCCGCCGCGGGCGCGAGGCCGCCCGACATCAGTTCGCACAGGCCGCGCGCGCGCAAGGCGACCGCGCGACGCTCGGCGTCCTCGCCGGCGAGGGCCAGAAGGCGGCGCACGGCCTCCGCCGCCTCGTCGGGCCGGCCCGCCTGCAATTGCGCCCAGTGCAGCGTCACGTGGACGAGGAACAGGTCGTCGTCGTCGTCCGGCTCGCCCGGCCGCGCGGTGGCGGCGGCCAGCGACAATTGTTCGATGGCCGCGGGCGACCCTTGACCGCGAAGCGCGCCGAACTGCGCGGCCAGCCGCAGCCTGACCGACCGTTCGAGCCGGCGCGACGCCTCCCCCTCCGGGCTCGCGGCGAGAGCGCCGAGCGCGCGGCCGTAGAAGGCGATCGCCTCTTCGGGCGCGAATTGCCGGGCGGCGCGGTCGCCGGCGCGCCGCCACCACGCCCCCGCTTCCGCGGCATCGCCGCCTTCGGCGAAATGCTGCGCCACGACGTCGGGCCGCGCCTCGGCCTTCTGCGGGAACTCCGCGACCAGGACGCGCGCGACGCGCCCGTGCAGGTCGCGCCGCCGCGAGCGCAGGAGCGAATTCAGCGCCGCCTCGCGCAGCAGCGCATGGCTGAAAGAATGGCCGTCGCGCATCCGGTCGTCGTGCGTCTCGACGATGCCCATCGCCGCGATCGCCGCGAGCTTGGCGCCGATCTCCTCCGGCGAGATCGACAGCGTCGAGGCGAGCACTCGGGCGTCGAAATAGTCGCCGATGACGGCCGCCGCCTGGGCGATCGGCCGCAGCGGCCCGAGCGCGTCGAGGCGGGAGGCGAGGCTGTCGTTGAGCGTCGAGGGACGCTCGAGCAGCGCCGGCCCGCCGGCGCCCAGCGCCAGCTTCGCCAGCTCGACCGCGAACAGGGGAATGCCCTCGGACTTGGCGACGATGAGCCGCCGCGCGCCGCGGTCGAGCGCATGGCCGCCGTCGAGCGCGTCGACGATCCGCTCGATCGCGCGTTCGGGCAGGCGGCCGACGCGCAGCAAGCCGATGCGCGGTCCGTCGAGCCAAGCGTCGTCGGCGCGGCCGCGCGTCGTCACCACCAGCAGGATGCCGCGGCGCGAGATCTTCGCCATCGAGGCGGCGAGCACGCGTTTGGTCACCTCGTCGGCCCAGTGGACGTTTTCCACCACCGCGACCAAGTGACCGTGCCGCGCGATCGCCTCCAGCCATTCCTCGAGCCGCCGGTAGCCGAGGCGGCGCTGCTCGAACGTCTCGTCGCCGCCCCTGAGCGGCGGACTCGCGATGCCCAACAGCGCCGACAGCGCCGGCGCGCCGGTCCGGTCCATCCCGAGCGCCTGGAAATTGTCGCCGAGCCTCTCGAGCCGCGCTTCGGAGGGATCGAGCGGATCGAGACCCACCGCGCGCATCACGAGTTCGCGGATCGGCAGGAGCGGCGTCTCCGCGCCTTCTTCCTGGCACTCCGCATCGAGCCACCACGCGCCCTCGGCCAGCGCGGCGCGGCGCAGGTGCGCGACCAGCGCCGACTTGCCGATGCCCGGCTCGCCCGCGATCACCACCGCCCCGCCGTCGCCGGCCGCCGCCTGCCGCCAGGCCTCCTCGAGCGCTGCGACCTCCGATTCGCGGCCGAACAGCCGGGAACCGTCGACTTCGAGGCGCTTGAGGAACGGCGCGCGGCCGATGACTTTGAAGATTTCGACCGGCGTGCCGCTCGCCTTGATGCGGCGCGGCCCCAGAGGCTCGAACGTATAGTCGCGCTGCGCCAGCCGACGCACGGTGTCGGTGACGAGGATTTCGCCCGGACCGCCTTGCACCTGCAAATGCGCGGCGACGTTGGGCGCCTCGCCCACGATGTCGGCGCCCTGGGTCGCCTCCGCGCCGAAGCCGCCCACGACGACGACGCCGGTCTCGATGCCGAATCTCACCCGCACGCCGTCGGGCCCGCCAAGCTCGGGATAACGGCGCACCACGGCGAGCGCGGCGGCGATCGCGCGCAAGGGATCGTGCTCGTGGGCGCGCGGAAAACCCCAATAGGCGAGCACGCCATCGCCGACGTAGCGCGAGACGAAGCCGCCATGGGCCTCGATTTCGGCCGCCACCGCGCGCCGATAGCGGACGATCACGCCCGAAAAATCCTCGGGATCGAGCGCGCCGGCGAGCGCCGACGATCCGACGATGTCGCAGAAGGCGACGGTGATCTGCCGGCGTTCGCCGGCCCGCCCATCGCCCGCGTCCCCGTCCGCCATCGCTTTCCCCGAGCCGGCGCGGACGTGGGGCCCGCGCTGAACGGCGAAGGCCGCCCCCAAAGGGGCGGCCAGTGCAGCCGAAGGTCCGGATTTTGACGCATTTCGCCGAAGCCCGCAAGCCAATGACGGCCACGCGGAACCCGGGGCGGAAACGCCCCTGCGCGACCCATCGATAATCCGGACCGGCGGGCGCGCGATATGAAGCGCTTCACACTGGGCGCGTCTCGGGGTGAAATATTTTCGGCGGTCGGGCGCGTCGCCTTGCGGCCGTCGCGATCCGGGCCGATCTTGCGCGGCCTCCCGGGAGACCGCCATGTTCCGCACCGTCGCCGCGCTGGGCCTGGTCGCCGCGCTGTCCACCGCGGCCGAAGCGGCGCCGAAGGGCTATTTCGATCCCGACCTGGCGCAAGCCGCGGCCGACCTGCCCAAGACGCTGCGAGACGACAAGCCGGTGCAAGCCGCGCTGACCGGCGGCGACCCCGCCGCCGCGCTGGTCGCCGACGGACGCGCCCGTCTC